>JAEYSE010000035.1 GCA_023435025.1 Bacillota bacterium | reverse complement strand
TTGCTCGCGGCACTGGACGAAATGGAAGAAAACGAAAACGACATGTACGACGAGCACGCCATGCGCTATTTTCATCTGTATTCCACCCGGGTGGACAGGTTGTACCACAGCGCGCTCAACCTGCGGGATTATGTCACGCAGGTGCGCGAATCTTATGAGACGGAGATGGACATCAGCCTGAACAAAGTGATGAAAATATTCACCGTGGTTACGTCAATATTCCTGCCACTCACGCTCATCGTAGGGTGGTATGGTATGAATTTGCAGATGCCGGAATTTTCCTGGCCTCATATGTATACGGTGGTCATACTGATCAGCATCGCTGTTGTAGTCGCTGAGATCATCTATTTCAAGAAGAACAAGTGGTTTTAAGTCATACTTGACAGCTTTAGTTTTGGATGCTACGCTGAATGTAACAATTGCATAGCCTTATCCAGAGTGGTTGAGGGACTGGCCCGATGAAACCCGGCAACCTACGCCGAAGAAGCGCAAGGTGCTAATTCCTGCGGCCTATTTATAGGCCGGGAGATGAGAAACCCGAATTTTGGCGCCTCGTCTAAAACGGGGCGCTTTTTCTTACGGATGGATGGGCAAAATGCAAAGTAGATTTGCAAAAGGAGTAGAATGTATGGCAAAGCAGCTTTTCACCTCGGAATCGGTAACGGAGGGACATCCGGATAAAGTGTGCGATCAGATTTCGGATGCCGTTTTAGACGAAATGCTCTCTGAGGACCCGCTTTCCCGCGTGGCGTGCGAGTGCGCCTGCACCACTGGCATGGTGCTGGTCATGGGGGAAGTTACCACCAACTGCTATGTGGATATCCCTGGCCTTGTTCGTTCCGTGGTGCGAGAAATTGGTTATGACGATGCGGCTTACGGCTTTGACGCCTCCACCTGTGCGGTGCTGGTGGCGCTGGACGGTCAATCGCCCGACATCGCGCAGGGGGTGGACAAATCCCTCGAAGCAAAGCGCGGCGAAATTCAGGATGCCCTTGCGACGGGAGCTGGCGATCAGGGCATGATGTTCGGCTTCGCGTGTGATGAGACGCCGGAGCTTATGCCGCTGCCCATTTATTTGGCCCACGCGCTGACCCGCAGGCTCGCGAAGGTCAGAAAGACCGGCCTGTTGCCGTTCTTAAGGCCGGACGGCAAGTCCCAGGTGACGGTAGAATACGAAAACGGCAAGCCCGTGCGGGTAGATACCATTGTGGTCTCCACCCAGCATGACCCGGATGTGACACAGGAGGAGATAGAGTCCGCTGTGATCGAGCAGGTGATCGGCCCCGTGATCCCCGCAGAGTTGCTGGACGCGAACACCCGCATGCTCATCAATCCCACCGGCCGGTTCGTCATCGGCGGCCCGCATGGGGACAGCGGCCTGACCGGGCGCAAAATCATTGTGGATACCTACGGCGGCTACGCCCGCCACGGCGGCGGCGCGTTCTCGGGCAAGGACCCGACAAAGGTGGACCGTTCCGCCGCATACGCCGCGCGTTATGTCGCAAAGAATATCGTGGCGGCCGGGCTCGCCTCCCGCTGCGAAATACAGCTTGCTTACGCCATCGGCGTCGCGAAGCCGGTATCGGTACTGGTGGATACACAGGGCACAGGCAAGGTTTCTGACGAAGCGCTTGCAGCGGCCGTGCAGAAGGTGTTCGATTTAAGACCCGAGGCCATCATCCGCATGCTGGACTTGAGAAAGCCGATCTACCGCAGGACGGCAGCCTACGGCCACTTTGGCGATCCCGCTTTCCCGTGGGAAAAAGAGGACAGGGTGGACGCACTCAAAGCGGCGCTTGGGCTGTAACATTAGGGATAACGCATGAAAACGCTGAGCGGCCGGAATTTCCGGCCGCTTTGTAGTAACTCTGCTAAGGTTTTTAACGTATCGCCAGCGCTATAGCCCAATCAAATGCGCGTGATCATTAAACGTGTGCAGATACCGCTGGCTGCCTTCCTGCTTCACGATGGTAATGGAGCAGTTTTCGAGCGGCATACCCAAAAAGAAGCGCCTGTTTTGCGGTATCTGAAACAGGCCACACAGAAGCGAGCGGATCACCCCGACATGGCATACGATGGCGATGCGCGCACCGGGCTTCTGGAGTAGCCCCTCCACGACCCCGCCGCACCGGTTCCAGACGTCGGTGCCGCTTTCGCCGTTGGGGTAAGGCAAATCCTCCTCGTGCAGTTTCCACTTTTCATACTGTTCCGGAAAGCCGTCCCAGGAGGTTTTTAATACGTCCCCCATATCGATTTCCCGAAGGCGTTTGTCCACGATAAATACGGGCTTGCGGGTCAGCGCGTTTATCAGCCGCTCCGCCGTTTCCATTGCCCGCTTCAAATCGCTTGTGTACACCGCGTCGAAAGGAATGCCACTAAGCCTTTCGGCCAGGTGCTCCGCCTGAAGCTGCCCCTTTGCGGTGAGTGGCTGGTCCATATAGTTTTTTTCGGCGTCAAAGTAGTCCATTTGGGCTTTCATGCATTCACCATGCCGGATCAGGTAGAGTTCCATACGGTCCTTTCAAAAAAATGAGCGCAAGGTGATACCTTGCGCTCATTTTTATACTGCATTACAGCTTGATGATGTTGATGTTGCCGATAACAGGCAAAGGCTTCATCTGGCCTTTGCAGACGTTGACTATGCCGATAATCATGAGTACCGGAATAACTAACCCTGCTAGGGATAAAAGCGATGCAATTGCTGCACCCAGCCCAAAGCTGATTGCCATAAAAATTGTCGATAGGATCGTTGTCACAAGTCCATATGCAACGGAAAGCAGCAGCAAATTCAGCCCCTGCCCGGCATGGAAGCGCGCAAACTTGGAATCCTTATACGCAACCAGCGGCACAAAGAACAAAATACTCCAGTAGGCCAGCAAACTCACCGCACCCACGCCCATTGAGCGGGCGTCGCCATCGGGAACATAGGTGCGCTCCGGCTGCTGGTAGACCGGCTGCTGGTAGCTGGACTGTTGGTAATTGGGTTGCTGGTACGCCTGCTGCTGGTTGCCCTCATTTTCCTGCTGTACCGGGGGAACCGGCGCTGCTACGGGCGCGCCGCAATTGAAGCAAAACCGGGAATCTCCCTTGTTTTCCGCACCACACTGCGCGCAAAATGCCATATTCTTATCCTCCTAATAGTATGAATGCAAAAGGGTCGTCCTAATAAACTACAGGCTACGCCCTATACCAGGGCAAACGTGCCGCCTCCGGCTTCAAAGCTTTGAAAGCTGAAGTCCTGGCTAAAGCCGTCCGAAAATCCGTCCGAGAAATCGTCAAAGTTGCCAAACTCGTCGCCAAACCTCTCGTTGAATTCCCATTGCAGGCCGTCCATCTGGTCGATGACCGAAAAAGCAAGGGCGCTGAACAATACAGTGACCAGAATGACAAGCACAATAAGGATAACCCGAAATATGAGCGCAGCACGCGCGAAATTGCGGCGGTTGGGGTTATCCGTGCCGCCGCACGCCCATACGATCGTGAGAATGAATCCCGCAAGGGGGATCATCATCAGAAGCAGCGTGCCCAAAAACTGGCCGGTGCTCATCACCGCACTTTTTTCTGCGCCATTTGAATGCACGGGCTGGTTGTAGCCGCCGTAAGCCTGCTGGCCGTTAGGTGGTTGCTGGTAGGCGGACTGATAGCCTCCCGCGTTGGACGCACCTTGCTTCACGGGCTCCCGCCGTTCCGCAGTAAAGGCTGGCTGCGTATACGTAGGAGGCTGGTAGGCGGGCTGGGGTTCCAAACGGGGTGCTTCCTGGTTTACAACTGGTTCAGACGGCGTTTGCGCGCCACATGTGGTGCAAAAGCGGCTGCCTTCGGTAAGCTGCGCCCCGCACTCTTTGCAAAATGCCATATCGGTCCCTCCTTATCCGGTTAAAAAATGGGATCTACGCCTGGTGGCGTATCCTTTTCTATAATAATTACCAATTATTATTATGACACAAACGGTATGGATTTGTATACCGCAAATCCATACCGCCCTGCATTATAGAAATTATATTTATGGTGTTAGCAGCCGCAGCTTCGCCTGATATCCGCACCCAGCCTTGTAAGCTTCTGCTCCAGGTATTCATAACCCCGGTCCGTAAACTCAATGTTGTGGACGGTGGATATGCCCCTTGCCGTAAGCGCGGCTACGATAAGCGCGGCCCCCGCGCGAAGATCGGAAGCGTAAAGCGGCGCGCCCGCCAGATGATCCACGCCCTCCACCATGGCTGTTCGGCCGTTGAGGTGGATGTTCGCCCCCATCCGAAGCAGTTCGCCGACGTGGTTGAAGCGCTCCTCAAATATGTTCTCCATAATAAAACTGTTGCCATCTGCGCGCGCAAGATAGGCCATCATGGGCTGCTGGAGGTCGGTGGGGAACCCCGGATACGGCAAAGTTTTAATATTGACCGCCCGGGCCCTTCCGTTGCTGCGGACCTGCATAAAGAACTCCCGCCCGTCGTCGCCTTCCGTTACTGCAGCGCCGCTTTCCATCAACTTGGCGGATATGGCCTCCAAATGCGTGGGAATGACGTTTTTGATGATGACGTCTCCACCGCAGGCTGCGGCGGCGATCATAAACGTGCCGGCTTCAATCTGGTCGGGGATGATGGCGTAGTTGCAGCCATGCATCTGCTTGACGCCGGTGATACGTATCACGTCCGTGCCCGCGCCCTTGACGCGTGCGCCCATCATGTTAAGGAAGTTGGCGACGTCCACCACATGCGGCTCTTTGGCGGCGTTTGCGAGTACCGTCTGCCCTTCCGCCATAACGGCGGCCAGCATGACGTTGATCGTGGCGCCCACGCTGACCACGTCAAAATAGATTTCCGCGCCCGTAAGCTTATTTGCCCTGGCCTTCACCAGGCCGTCCTCCAGCACCACTTCTGCGCCGAGCGCGCGCATGCCCTTGATGTGTTGGTCGATTGGCCTGGGGCCGATCACGCAGCCGCCGGGCAGCGCCAGTTCCGCGTAGCCATAGCGCCCCAGCAGCGCGCCCAGCAGGTAGTAGGATGCGCGAAGGGAGCTTACCATGTCGAACGTCACGGAATGGCTGCAGATGTGGGAGGGATCGATTCGCATGCTGACGCCGGGCGTAAACGTGACGTCCGCGCCGATTTTCACGAGGATTTCTTTGAGGATATTCACATCCTCAATAAAGGGCAAATTCTCCAGCACACAGGTCTCGCCCGCCAAAATAGCGGCGGGGACTATGGCCACTGCGGCATTTTTCGCGCCGCTTATGGTGACGGTGCCTGTAAGCTCGTTCCCTCCCCGTATGGTATACCATTGCTTCATTTCGTTGGAACATTCTCCTTTAAGGAATGAAAAATTGTCAGGCGGCGCTGCGCCGGATTAAAACATCTTTTTGCGCCAAAGCAGGGCTGCGACCAGCCCGGAAAGCCCGAGGGCAATGCCCACCACGATCCAGAAGCCGAGAGGGGAACCTTCCCACGGGACGCCCGTGTTCATGCCAAAGAAGCTCGAAACCATGGTCGGAATGGACAGGACGATGGTGACGGACGCGAGTAGCTTCATGACGATGTTGAGGTTGTTGGATATGATGGAGGCGAACGCGTCCATCGTACCGGACAAAATGTCCCGATAGATGTTACACATTTCAATCGCCTGCTTGTTTTCTATGATGACATCCTCCAAAAGATCCGTATCTTCCGGATATTTCTTGATATCCTCGTTTTTTAGCAGCTTTTCCATGACCACTTCGTTGCTGGTGAGGGAAGTGGAGAAATACACCAGGGATTTTTCCAGCTTTAGCATCTGGATCAGTTCCCGGTTCTTCATGGATTTGTGCAGCTCGTTCTCCACCAGCATGGAGGCTTTGTCGATCTGCTTGAGGTACTGTAAGAAGCGCGATGCGTTGCGGTAGAGAAGCTGCAACAAGAAACGCGTTTTCTTTACGGTGGAAAAACCACGCACGCGGCCTTCCATAAAATTTTCCAATATGGAGCTTTCCTTTAAGCACACGGTCACGACGCCGCGCTCAAAATAGATGATGCCGAGCGGAATTGTATTGTACACAAACGTCCGGCCTTCCGGCTGCACGGTGGGCATATCCACAATAATAAGCGTCTGCCCGTCGTCCGTTTCCACACGGGGGCTTTCCTCTTCGTCCAGCGCGGCCCTGAGGTAATCCTCTTCAAGACCCAGTTCTTTTGAAACCGCAGTTACCTCCGCATCCTCCGGGTCCGTCATATGGAGCCATGCGCCGTCTTCAAAGCATTCGAGTTCCGTGAGCTTTCCGGACTGCGTCTTAAAAATCTGAATCATTTGGATTCACCCCCTTTTTCGCATTTGGACAGCCTATAAGCACCGTAGGTTCATAAGGCTATACTGGCTTTCACAGTATACCCCATAACAGGCGGCAAAAGCAATAGCGTAAGATGCCGCTAGTCAAGGTATTGTCTGGGGTTGTAGGGAATACCGTCTATTAAAAGTTCCAGCCGGATCTTGGGCTCCTGCTCTTCGTCAAGAGGGGTTGCGACAACGCCTGCGGCATCCTCTTTTTTCACAACATCCCCTGCTTTTTGGCCGCATTGCGCAAGCGGTGCGATACGGGTAACAAAGCCTCCGCCGTGATCGATTTCCAGTACAAATCCATAACTGCCCCACTCACCAGCATATGTCACAATGCCCGCGGCGGGCACGCGCACGGCGTCCCCCGGCTTGGCGGCGATATCAAGGCCGTTTCGCATCACGTCTTCGCCAATGCCAAAATTGGTGGTGATGTCACCCTTCACAGGAAGGTTCAGCTTGAACCCTTCCGGTCCTTTGGGGCCTTTTTGCCCTTCCTCACGGCCGGCGGGTTCTTTGGGGTTCTTTGCGGTATATGCGCCTATAATCGTTTGTTCGGCCAGAGGTTCTAAAAGAAATACCTCGTCCTGAACCGCCAGACAGCACTCCACCTTGCCGTTGATATATACCCCCTCGCTGATCGTCAGCCGCTCACCCTCACGCCCTTTTTTAACCACGATACGCGAACCCTTGGCTAAGCGTTTGTCCTCTTTTTCCTCTGTCTTATAAGGGACTTGCTCGAGATACGCCGTGCGCGTGACGCACCTTACCGGCATCAGCGCAGGGTCGGCGCTTATTTTAGTCTTTGCCTCTTCAAGCGTTATGGGTTCGCTTCCGCTTTGCGCGGTCATGAGCTCCACATTTGGGGTAAACTCCGCTGAAAAAAGCAGCTCGCCTTTTGGAATTTCGGAGCTTCCCTGTTCCAGCCGCCAATTGAGCAGCGCTTGTGCTTCTTCCTCGCTCGCGAGCGTTACAAGCGGATTATCTCCCACGTATACAGTTACGGCACCATATACAGGCGTGGGCGTTGGGGCAAGTATCGCGGGTTCCGGTTCGGGTGTGAGGATGGCCACCGCGGGCAGCGCGGGAAGGCCCCGCATATTGGCGGAAAGCGCCGCAAGCAGAAACAAGACAAGCGCGAAAGCGCCACCCCAATATCCGATACGTTGCTTCAAGCTCTAACCCTCCCCGTTCTTTCCCAATCTTTCTTGAAAAAAGCCCCGCCAAAAGGCAGGGCAAGGCTTTTTGGAAATACGTTCAGCTCATGAGGGAAAGCTCAAGCGCTTCATACACAGCCCGTATGCCTTCCACAATACGCGGCCCGGGACGGCCTGTCAGCGTGGCGTCTATGGAATAGACGCGGCCTTCCTGCACGGCGGGAAGCTCAGAAAAACCGGGCGCTCCCGTGACTGTTTCAAGGTCGATATCAGACGAAACTAGCACAACGTCGGGTGCAAGCACCGCGATATCCTCCACGGAATACGCCGGGAATGTTTCGGCGGAACTCGTTACGGGGATGCCGCCCGCAAGCTCAATCAGGCTAAACGCCATGGAGTTTGTCCCCGCGGCGGTGGCCTTGCCGTCCGCAAATCCCAACACAAACAACACGGTGGGCTGCCGGTCCAATTCGGAGGCGCTGATGTTTACGTCCTGCACCGTCTGCTGCATGCCTTCCACCAGCTGAGAAGCATCTGTCCGCAATATCTGCGCCGTCAGCGCGATACCGGCGTATACGTCGCTGTAGGCCGCAGCATCCGCACAGACCACGGGAATGTTCTGAGCAGTAAGCTCAGCCGCCGCTTCCTGCGGGAAATCCCGGCCTACAAACACCATATCCGGCGTGAGCGCGAGTATGGCTGCGGCATCCGCACCGACTTTTTGCAGGGAAGCAGCTTCTTCGGGATAGTCGCTGCCTTCATCCACGGCAACGAGATTGCCTTCTGCGGACAGCGCTAAGAGAATTTCCGTTGCGGCGGGCGAAAGCGATATGATGCGCTGTGGCACGCCGCGCACGGTGACCTGATTGCCCATCATATCCGTGAGTACCGTCGCGGGTGCTTCCGCTCCCCCGGTGATCGGGGTGGGGGCGGGCGTTTCCGGCGCTGCGGTTTCCGCTGGCGTTTGAGCCGGAGGGGCTTCTACGGAGGCCTGGCACGCTGTAAGCAGCAGTACAAAAGCGACGAGTACGGTTAACCATTTGTTGCGCATATATTCCTCCCGCCTGTATGCCGCGCGTCAAACACGGCTGCCTTTTGGAGCGTTCTGGGACGCGCTTATCATTTTAACGCGCCTGTTTAAGGCCATACAGGATCAAAAAAATTGTATCATCTTCCATCCGCGCACGCAATGCGCGGCGCGCTTGTGTTCATACAATGTTTACGTGTACCTATACGGCGGCTGAAAAACCCAAACTCAGCAGGAACTGCGCCGCGATATAGGTTGACATGACCGCGAGTGTACCGTAGCGGGTTTCTTTTACGAGAATTTGGCTGGAGAGTATGGAATCGGAAACTAGGAACAAAAGCGAGCCGAAGAGTGGCAGCGCGCTATGCCCGGAAAGCGCGTAAAGCGCCGTGCATGCGCTCATACAGCAAAGTAACGCCGCATAAAGCGTGCTCCCCAACAGCATATCCTTTTGCGCGTGCGGCCGGATGCGTAGAAAGGACCAAACAAGCCCCGCGCCATATACCGCCGCAAGCAGGGCGATCATCCACCAAGCGGGTGGCTGGATACGCTCAAGCAGGAACAAGAGATAGAGGACATGCCCCGCCGCGAAACTCGCGATGCCCAAATAGAGGTTCTTTTTGCGCTCCTCATGAAGCAAAAAGAAATCCCCCACGCAGCCAAATAAAAGCGCCAGCGCGATAAGCGCAGAAGAAGACTGCGCTGCCAGCGTATACCAAAGCATCAACACCGGCATTAGAAACGGCTTTGTGAACCGCCGCAGCTTTTGCATTTGCCTTGCGCACGCGTACAGGTGGACGATGGTCAGGACGGCAAAACAAGCCAGCACGAAGTTGGACATCGTTTCTCCCCCTTACGAACTTATTCTTTTATCTCTCCACGCTTCACCTTGAGCCTCGCGACATAGCCGGGCTTGTTGACCTGCTTTGCGCGCGCCACAGCCAAAGCGCCCGCGGGTACTTCCTCCGTAATGACGGATCCCGCCGCCGTGAACGCACCTTCCCCCACCGTAATGGGAGCGACCAAGCTGGTGTGGCAGCCGATAAACGCGTTGTCCCCGATAACGGTACGGTGCTTTTTGTAGCCGTCATAATTGACAAACACGGTGCCGCAGCCAAGGTTCACATGCCTGCCCACATCCCCGTCCCCGATATAGGAAAGGTGCGGCAGTTTGCTCCCTTCGCCCACGTTGGAATTCTTGACCTCGATGTAATTGCCCACTTTGCAGTTGTTGCCGAGGTTTGTGCCGGGGCGGAGGTTCACATACGGCCCTAGCGTGACGTTGTCTCCCACGATTGCATCCTTTGCGACTACTCCCTGCGCTGCGCAGTGTCTGCCAAATTGGCTGTCCACAATGCGGCATGCGGGGTAGAGCGTGGTGCCATCGCCTATGACGGTGCTGCCTTCGAGCACCACGCCGGGATATAAGGTGCAGTCCCGCCCAAGTCGCACCCCCGCGTCAATGTATGTGTGTTCCGGGTCAATCATGGTTACGCCCGCGAGCATATGTGCGTGGTTGATGCGGCGGCGCAATACGGATGCGGCTTCGGATAGCCGAACTCTGTCGTTTACGGCAAGCGCTTCCTCCGGCTCTATGGGCATGGTCTGCACCAAGCATCCAGCTTTTAAAAACGCCGATACGATATCTGCCATGGAAAGCTCCGAAGAACTGGAGGTGGGAAGGGCGCCAAGGATTTCAATCAGCCGGTCGGCAGAGAAGCAATAAGCGCTGACCCGTACTTCCCGCACATTTTTCTGTGCATCTGTAAGCGCATCCTCCTCCGCGACACCCAGTACGCGACCGTCCCAGTCGCGCAAAACGCGCGCGTAGCCGGAAGGATCCTCCGGCTTAGAAGTTAAAAACGCCGCGTCGCAATCAAGCTGCGTGAGCATCGCAAGCGTCTGCTCCCGGATAAGCGGCATATCACATGCAAGGGCCAAAATTCGCCCGCCCTGCTGTTTTATATACGGCAGCGCCGCAAGCAGCGCCGCACCGGAACCCTTTTGTTCTCCCTGCGCACAGTACGTAAGGCGTTCGCCGTAGTGCGCCTTGATTTCATCCGCGCCATAGCCCACGACCGTTAGCGGAACGCCATTCGTCTGCAGTGCCTTTGCCGCCTTTAATATATGGCTCATCATCGGTATGCCGCACAGCGGGAAGAGCGGCTTGGGTATAGCGGAGCGCATGCGCCTGCCTTCGCCTGCCGCAAGCAGAATCACGGATACGGATGGTTGCATGATGGATTTCCTCCCTTTTCTTAACAAGAACGGACTCCTTATTAGTATACAGTATGCGGGAAAAAAGAAAACAGAAAGGACGTAAAACTGCTTTTGAGGATTCGCAATGGATATGCAAAGAAATCGAATAAGCACGGCAGCCGCAGTTGTGACTGCTAACGACAAAGAGGCACGTTGAGGGCTCTGCCTGACGGACCCACAGTATGCAATGGTCGCGCAATCCCTAACGGGGCTTGCGCTCCCTTGCGTACTGCGCCTCCGCTTCGCTCATTCGGCCACTGGCGGCGCTTTAGCTTAGCCCCCAAACACCCGCTTAGGGGCGTAACACCTCTAAGACCCATCCCCGGGCACGCCATGAAATAGGGCGTGCCCGACGAAAGGAATTCCCAAGGGACATGTCCCTTGGGGTTCTGGGGCAAAGCCGCTGAAAAAAGGGCTTGTTGATGCTCTGAGCGACAATTTGCGGCTGCCGTTGCTTATGATAGGGTTACGCTTGTTTGAAGCAACCGGGTGCGCAGCCTGACAAGGCGCGGGCGATTGTAGCGCTGGATGATCACGAAAAGTAGTTGTACAAGGAGGTCTAGCGTGGCAAAGCCGATAAACAGCGGAATGTACGGGTAAGGGTCGGGCAACAGCCACGCAAACCCAACAGAGCAATACCCCAGGACTCCGATCGTTAGATGGCCCACTTCCGCAATACAGGTTTCCGTCAAGAATTTTTCAACATATGGGAGGGTAAGCTCGCCCGAAAGGCTGCGTTTAGAGAACCCCGCAAGCCCGCCTGCCTCGGGCAGATGGTCCTTCCATCTGCCAACACGAAGCATGCGGTACAGGCGCTTTTCAAAATGAAACTCCCGGTAAAACGTGCGGCCATGGGGAAACAGGCCTTTAGGGAGGCAGCGCACAAGAAACGCCACGCCAAAGTTGAATGCCGTCCAAAAGACGATATTCAGCGCCGTCATACCCAGTGTGATTGCAAGTGAACTCAAAATTTGCTACGGAATGCGGCTTACTCTGCCGCAAGCGCTAGTATGGCGTCGGCCATCATCAGCGTGTTGCGTCTGAGATCGTCTATGGAGATGTACTCGTCCGGCATATGCGCGACCATGGGGTCTCCGGGCCATTCGCAGCCGAACGCCACTGCGTTTTTCATTGCGCGCGCGTATGTCCCGCCGCCTATGGCAAGCGGGGTGCGCTTTGTGTCCCCGGTCTGCGCGCGGTACACACCCATGAGTTTCTGAACCAGTTCGCTTTCCCTGGGGACGAGCAGCCCCTGCTGAATTCTTGTATAGCCTACCTCGAACCCGGCAGGGGCAAAGGCCTCCTTCAGGCGCTCAAGCGCCTGCTCCGCGGGCAGGCAGTGGGGGCAGCGTGCGTCGAACGTGATGGAAACCTGCTCTTCATTCCACCGAAATACGCCGACATTGAGCGTTAGCCTGCCGCTGTCGTCGGCGGTATCCAGGCCGATGGTTTCGCCGTGCACGTCCATTTTGAGAATGTCCGCAAGAAAGCGCACAAGGGCTTTGTCCTCTGTGGGGAGGTTGAGACTGCTCAGCAGCTTTATTAAGTATAGAAGCGCGTTGCGGCCGCTTTCCGGCGTGGAGGCATGCGCGCCAAGGCCGGTCACAACGAGCTTGGTCCCCTTTTCCCCGGCAGTTGCTGCAAGCGAGAAACCGTGGTCCGTCTTGACGCCCGGCACGTCAATGGAGGCGGGTACTGTGGCTTCCGCAGTACCCGGCACCACATTGGGGCGCTCACCGGAGAAAACGCGCAATGCGGTCTTGTGGGCAAGCTTTTTTGTAAACGTCGCCTGCAGTATTGCCTTTTCCGAATACACCAGCGGATACTCGCCGTCCGGTGAAAACGCGATAGTGGGCAGCTCCTCCGTTTCCTTGTAACGGTTCATGCACGCCCAGCCGCTTTCTTCATCGCAGCCTAAGATTACGCGCACCCGCTTTTTGAGCGGGATATTCGCGGCCTGGATGGCTGCGAGCGCATAAAGCGCGCTGACAGTGGGGCCCTTGTCATCGATTGAGCCGCGCCCATATACGCGCCCGTCTCTGATTTCTCCGCCAAATGGCTCTGTCGTCCACCCTTCCCCCGCGGGGACGACGTCAAGATGCGCAAGGATTCCCAGCATCTCTTCGCCCGCGCCGGTTTCAATATAACCCGCGTAGCCGTCAATGTCCCGCCCGCCGGGGAAGCCCATGGTTTCAGCGAGCTTCAGTGTAAAGTCCAGTGCCTGCTGAATAGGAGCGCCAAAAGGCAGCTTGCCCTCCGGTGCCTCTTTCACGCTTGGAATGTTGATTAGCGCTTGCAGGTCCTGAACCTGCTTGTCAAGCGTTGCAGTAATAAAAGAAACGAGCCTCTCTTGCTGCTCCGGGCTGATGGAAGAGAAAAATGACATATTCGCTCTCCTTGAATGGTTTCTATAGCACTATTGTACCATTTTGCAGGGTAAAATAAAGGCAGGCGATCCGACCTTTTCTAAAAAACAGTGAATGGAGGCTGAAGTGCGCATTCATAAAGAATTTTCTTTACATTCTGTGGGCTTATGGATATAATCTTCATCGTCTATTTGAACAACGGCGTCTGGATAATCAGGGGATTTTATCCAGATCGCCACGAAAAATGAGGATATAAATATGGAAAACTTTTTTAATGCGCTTACCGCATTCTCCGATACGCAAAGCGTATGGGTGTATGTGTTCATTTTTTTAGGAAAAATGCTGGAGGTTACTACCTCCACGCTGCGCATCGTTCTCATCAACCGCGGCATTCGCTCTTTGGGGAGCCTCTTGGCAGTCATTGAAATCACCATGTGGCTCATTATTACGAGCACAGTGCTTACAGGATTCCAATCCGACCCGCTTAAGATCGTGGTGTACGCAATCGCCTTCGGACTGGGCAACTTTCTGGGCTCTTGGCTGGATGAAAAGCTCGCGTTCGGGCTTTCTTCCATACAGATTGTCGTGCCCGACCTTGTGTCTGCCCATAGCCTGAGCGCCATGCTGCGCGAAAAGGGATTTGGCATTACCACAATGGATGTCCATGGCATTGAAAACGAATCCCGCTACATGCTGCTGATGATGATCCAGCGCAAACACCTTCACGAAGCGTTGGATATGATTACCAATTCCTGCGAAAAGGCAGTCGTCACCGTGACGGACGTGAAGGTCCAGAAGGGCGGCTACCTCAGGGGATCTTCCGCGCGGCACATCAGCTTTCCGTGGAGGAAGGCGAAGTAAGAATAGGAAATGAAAGAAGGCCGCATTCTGACGGATGCGGCCTGTTATCGTTTTTGGCTTGTTTTAATCAAACTTCTTATAAAACGCGTTCCCGCCGATGAATTCGCGCAGAATGGAAGTGGGCGGCACCTCGTCTTCGATTTCCGCGTCCGCGAAGTAGTTAAGGAACTTCACAAGGTCCCGCGCCATGTTGAAATAGGGGCTTTCCTCCGGCACTGCCTTGAGCAGCGGGAATATGTGTTTTTTAAGTACCGCGGGCTCGTAAACAAGGGCGGTATTGAAGAACGCATCCGCCTGCTCCTGGTAGGGGAATATCCATTTGTCCTCCCCGCGCCGTACACTCGGCCACATGGATAGCGTCTTTTCTACGCTTGCGCCGCGCGTTTCAAAATCCCGCACCATGCGGCGTAACAGGCGCATGTCGGTGGTACGGATGCGGTTGTGGTCGTCGAGGTTCAATGTCGTGAGCGCGCTCACATATACGCGGAATATGCTGTCCATTGGGATGGAAGGGGAGAGCAGCAGCGGGTTTAACCCATGGATGCCTTCAATAATGAGCGGTTCATCCGGCCCTACCTGCAGCAAATGCCCTTTGGGCGCACGCCTGGCCTGCAAAAAATCGAACTTGGGGATCTCCACCGGTTCGCCCGCCAGAAGCAACTCAAGGTCCTTGCGGAACTGCTCAGTATCGATTGTGTTGATATGCTCCAGGTCAACTTCGCCGTTTTCGTCACGCGGGATACGATCCCGATCGATGTAATAATCGTCCAGCGAAAGAAGGACCGGGCTTTTTCCCAGCACACGGAGCTGTGTATACAGCCGGTTCGCGCTGGTTGTCTTGCCGGAGGAGGATGGGCCGGATAATAGCACCGCGCGCGCCCCGCGCTCCACGATGCGGTCGGCCAGCATGGCATAACTTTTTTCGTGCAACGCCTCGCTTACGCGCACCAGCTCCCGGATGCGGTGGTTCGCCACCATATCGTTTAGATCCGCCACGTTGGCGCAGTGCAGCAGACGTCCCCAATCGTCGCTCTGTGCGAATACGGCAAACAGCTTGGGGCTGTGGTGGTATTTTGCGGGCACATCGGGGTTCTCGTGGTCGGGCAGCAGCAGCACAAGGCCCGGGTGCACAAAGGCAAGGTCAAATACCTTCGCATAGGCGGTGGAAGGGGCCATTTCGCCATAGAAATAATCCATGTACCCGCTCTGGCGGTATACGTCAAAGTAGCTGAATTTACGCCACTGCAACAGGCGGACTTTATCGATCTGCCCATCGTCGTTGAAGAACGCTATGGCATCCTCTATATCCAGCCGCTCGCGCTCCAGCGGGAGATCGGCGTCAATAATGCGCAGGCATTCTTCCTTTAATAGTTGCGTATCCGCTTCGGTGAGCGCAGGGCTTTTGTCCAGCTGCACATACAATCCCTGGCCCAGCGCGTACTGCACCAGCACCCGCGCTCCGGGAAATTTCTTGCGTACCGCGAGTATGAACACAAATAAAAGCGTCCGCTCGTATACACGCCTTCCCATCGTATCCGCGCAGCGCAGAAGCTCTATGGTTCCCCCGGAATTGATGACAGCCGTTCGCGGCGTTTCCACACCGTCCTTTAGCCTTACGGGCACATAGTTTAAATGGAACACTTCGCCGCCAATCTGCGCGGCAAGCGGCTTGTCGGCCATATGCGTATCGGCAAAGCCCGCACGCTCAATCAGGGAAAGCAGCGTTTCGCCGGTGTTCGCTTCTATTGTTTTGTTATCAATTATAAGTCGCATAGGCACCTCCGTTTTTCCCGCTCCCAATTCACGCTTTACCTTATCATGATAGCATGCTCTTGTTGCGATGCATACGAGCGATTGTGAATATTGTTTATAAACCCAGAATATTCCCGAAACGGACTCAAATGATACGTGCATAATCATTTGACAGCCCGGCAAAGCCTAGAGTACAATGCAACGTGTATCCCTATACCCCGCCAAAGATAAAGGAGGAAAACGGATGTATCAGATCGTTCGCAAGCGTCCTTTGCACGAAACGGTCACCTTGCTGGAGGTGCTCGCTCCCAAAGTCGCAAAGAAAGCTTTGCCAGGCCAGTTCATTATCCTGCGTGTGGATGAAAACGGCGAGCGCATTCCGCTGACCATAGCGGGGTTTGACCGCGAAAAGGGGACAGTGACCATCATATTCCAGAAGGTGGGCGCGACCACGAACAAGCTTGACGCCCTCAACGAGGGAGAATATATACTTGATTTTGTCGGGCCCCTGGGCAAGCCCAGCGAGTTTGAGGGTATGGAGGGCAAAAAGGTTGCCGTGATCGGCGGGGGCCTGGGTATTGCCATCGCTTACCCGCAGGCGAAAGCGCTGCATGAAATCGGCGCGGATGTGGATATTATCGTAGGTTTCCGCAACACTAGCCTTTTTATCCTGGTGGACGAGCTGCAAAACGCATGTACCAACCTGTATATCATGACGGACGACGGATCAAACGGCCACAAAGGGTTCACGACCACGGCTTTGGAGGACCAGATCAAGGCGGGTGTAAACTACGACCTTGTCATTGCCATCGGCCCTCTGCCCATGATGCGTGCGGTGAGCAATATCACAAAGCAGTACGGCATCAAGACCATCGTCTCTATGAACCCGGTTATGGTGGACGGCACCGGCATGTGCGGCGGCTGCCGCGTTACGGTGGGCGGCCAGACGAAGTTCGCCTGTGTGGACGGGCCGGATTTTGACGCGCATCAGGTGGATTTTGACGAGGCCATTCAGAGGAGCCGCATGTATAAGCCCCACGAGGCCGAAAGCATGGAGCGGCATGTCTGCCGTCTGACAGGGGAGGTAAAATAAATGCCCAACATGAACCCCAAGAAGCTGCCCGCGCGCGAGCAGGCGCCGGACGTACGAAATAAGAACTTTGAAGAGGTTTCCCAAGGGTATGATGTGGCCATGGCGCAGGAAGAGGCCGCGCGCTGTTTACAGTGCAAGCACAAGCCTTGTGTGGCGGGCTGCCCGGTGAACGTGCGCATTCCCGAATTCATCAAAGCCATTTCCGAAACCGATTTTGACCTAGCCTATCAGATATTGAAGAGTACAAACAACCTTCCCGCCATCTGCGGGCGCGTCTGCCCGCAGGAAACGCAATGCGAGATGCGTTGTGTACGCGGCATCAAGGGCGAACCCGTAGGCATCGGCCGCCTGGAACGGTTCGCTGCGGATTACGCCATGCAGAAAGCGCGTGAAGAAGGCATAAAGTCTGAGCCTGTGCCCGAAAGAAACGGCAGGAAGATTGCTGTCGTTGGCTCCGGCCCCGCGGGGCTGACTTGCGCGGCGGATCTTGCGAAGCTTGGCTATGACGTGACAATATTTGAAGCCCTGCATACCCCCGGCGGCGTGCTGGTCTACGGCATACCGGAATTCCGTCTGCCCAAGGCGCTGGTCCGTGAGGAGATCGCGACTGTCGAGAAGCTGGGCGTTAAAATCGAAACCAACACCGTGGTGGGCCGTTCGGTCAGCCTGGACGAGCTTTTAGAAGAGGAAGGGTTTGACGCCGTATTCGTAGGTTCCGGCGCGGGCCTCCCGAACTTCCAGAAGATTCCCGGCGAAAACCTGAACGGGGTTTACTCCGCCAACGAATTTTTGACCCGCATCAACCTGATGAAGGCCTACACGTTCCCCGTTACGGATACCCCTGTGCGCATAGGCAAACGAGTCGCCGTAATCGGCGGCGGCAACGTGGCCATGGACGCGGCGCGCTGCGCCAAGCGTCTGGGAGCGGAAACGGTGTATATCGTGTACCGCCGCAGCGAAAAGGAAATGCCCGCGCGTCTGGAGGAAGTCCACCACGCCAAGGAAGAGGATATCGTATTCAAGGTGCTTACGAATCCCACCCGCATCAACGGGGATGAAAACGGCAACGTCGTATCCATGGAGTGCGTGGAGATGATATTGGGCGAGCCGGACGCTTCCGGCCGCAGGCGCCCCGTTGCAAAGGAAGGCAGCGAGTTCACGCTTGAGGTGGATACCGTGGTCGTCGCCATCGGCAATTCACCCAACCCGCTCATTAAGGATACTACGCCCGGCCTCGCCACAGAGAAGTGGGGCGGCATTATCGTAGAGGAAGAGACCGGCGCCACCAGCAAGCCCCGCGTCTACGCGGGAGGCGACGCTGTAACCGGGGCCGCCACCGTGATACTCGCCATGGGTGCGGGCAAAACGGCCGCCGCCGCCATCCAAGAGAAGCTCCAAAAACAATAAAGCGATTGCAAAAAAAACGGGACCGCTCGATATGACGGTCCCGTTTGGGCGTTTCTAAAGGTATCCGTGGTTCAAGGGTATCGATGCGGCGCGTGAAAGCCCGGCACCTGAAACCTTCTGCCACTCCCATTTATCATTGCTTATATGTTTTAATTTGAAGGAAAATTGCGCGCCCCTGCATTTCCTGTCTTTGTTATAGGTATTTAGGGTTTGCTGAAAAACAAGAAAAATATGGCGTTTTATTTATGGTTTGTTCATTAGAATTCTAAATTGATTCATGTTACGATATAGAAAACCAAAGGAAGAAGGACAGAGAATGAAGCGTTTCCTGCAAACCGCAGCCCTCAGCCTTGTGCTTGCCCTGACCATGGCGTTTGCCATGCCTGCAATGGCGGTAGTGCAAAGCGGGGCGGGTGCATATGAAGTTGCAACCGTCGAGGTGCTTGCCGCCTCTTATGTAGAAGCAACCGCCAACGTCAATGTAAGAACCGGCCCCGGCACCGGGTACACAAAGCTCGGCGTGCTCATGAAGGGTACCAGGTTGGAAAAGCTGGGTACAAGCGGCAGCTGGATCATTGTCAACTATAACGGGAAAAAAGCGTATGTCAGTTCTGATTACTTGAAAGCTACGGGTTCTTCCTCCGACAGCTCCGGCGGTAGCACGGCGCAGGGCTATGTAACGGCCACCGCCAATGTCAACGTGCGCAGCGGACCCGGGACAAAATACTCTAAGCTTGGCGCGCTCACAAAGGGCACCACGGTTCCGAAGCTAGGCACAAGCGGCAGTTGGACCATTATCAATTATAATGGCACAAAGGCTTATGTCAGCTCAGGTTATCTGAAGACCGCAAGCTCTTCGGGCGGCAGCTCTTCTGGCGGCGGCAGTACGCAGACCGGCTATATGGCGGCGACCGCCAATGTCAACGTCAGAAGTGGGCCGGGTACAAGTTACAGCATCATCGGTTCCCTATACAAGGGTACCATCGTCCCGAAGCTCGGCACGAGCGGCAGCTGGACCAAGATCAGCTACAACGGCGGCACCGGTTATGTCAGCAGCCAATACCTGACTCCCAGCGGCTATTCGGACAGCGGCTCTGGTACCGGAAGCTCCGGCGGTTCCAGCCAGAGCGGGTATGATGATACGGCGGCGGCCGAACTTGTCAGCATCATCAACAAATATCGCTCCCAGTCCGGCATCGCGAAACTGACCACGACCAGTGCGCTAAACAAGGCAGCAAAGATCCGCGTACAGGAGATCGTGAAGAAGTTCAGCCACGAGCGTCCGGACGGCACCATGTGCTTCACGGTCGATCCTGAAAACCTCAACGGTGAGAATATCGCCAAGGGTTCCGGGCTTCCCACCGCGCAAAGCGCCGCGGACGGGTTTATGAATTCCCGAGATCACAAGGAGAATGCGATGCGCACCAGCTTTACCAAGACAGGCTCTGCGTGCCTGCGCGTAAATGGCGTTACCTACTGGGTGCATCTGTTTGGATATTGATCCGTTATCCCGGCATATGAAAAGGAGCCTGCCAGTTTGGCAGGCTCCTTTTTGCAATAAAACCTGCATATTTTAAATAATACTCCAATGACCTAGAATATGGATGCGCTGGGAGCATACATTTCAAAAATACAAAAAATCAAGATAAATAGCGGAAATATTAATATTTCGTTCACTGGAGGCGGTGCATAAAGTGTGTTATTATACACACATCAAACAAAAGGAGATGCAACAACAATGAAGCGAATCTTGCAAATTGCAGCCACATCCATTGCCTTTTTGATGGTGCTTGCTGTGGCCATCCCTGCGTTTGCCGCCTCGACCTGTCCCACGGCGAACACATCCCCCATCAACGATTGCCTGGCGAAATACAAGCTTACCTCACGCGATATCAGCAGCATTGAGGAGGCCCTCAGGGCCTGCGGCCTGAACGCGGATGTATCAAAGTATGGCCCCGTCTGCGAAACCGGGGATTGCACCACACCGGACTGCACCAAGGCAGACTGTGACGGTACCGAATGTGTGACTACGGATTGTGGACAGAATGTTTGTGGAAGCACGGGTTCCGCATCGGACGATCAGCTGAGCGTTTGCACGGAAGCGGATTGTGCAAATAACGGCTGTGACGCGGCGGATTGTGCCACCGCAGGCTGCAAGGACAACTGCGCAACAACAAAGTGCGTTCCCGCAGCGGAAGAGGAACCCGCTGAAGAAGCAACCGACAATACAGCGGCAGAAGAAGTTGCCTCCACAGACGTGAAAGAGGTCTCCGAAGTAAAGGCTGCAGCAACGAAAGAGACGGGCAGCGCCGCGATCGACGAAGCGATTGCGCAGGCCGAGGAAACGGTTAAAAACTACGCGTCTTCTTCCAACTGCCCCACAAGCGACAGCACCAGCGAAGTAAAGGGCGTATCCGTTCCCAAGAGCACAAGCTCCAGCTGCCCCACAAGCGGCAGCAGCGACGTAAAGTCCCAGTTGCAGGACGCGGTCAATAAGGCGCTTGATCAGGCGAAGTCCAAGGCCGCTTCCGGCTCCAGCTGCCCCACAAACGGCAGCAGCAACGCCCAGATGCAGGATGCGGTGAATAAGGCGCTTGAACAGGCAAAGTCCTACGTTTCCGCAAACTCCAACTGCCCCACGGGCGGCTCCGTGGACGTCAACAGTATTTTGAACCAGCTTCAGAACAGCGGTCTTTCCAACTGCACCAGATAAGCGGTTGAGGACATAAGCGCCAACGGCAGGGCCGGCTTTATTATTAAAGTCGGCCTTTGCTTATGCTTCGCGCGGGCTTGACAGCCCGGGCAGGAAACGCTTACCATGAAGCATGCATGACTGGACAGGAGAAAGAATATGATGGATTTCCAACCGATCCGAAAAGGAACCCTTGGGGATGTGGAAGAACTTGCGGCGCTCTATGACGCGCTCAACGATCATATGGCGGCGACCGTCAACTACCCCGGCTGGCGTAAGGGTATCTATCCGGCGCGGGAGAACGCGCTTCGGGCGGCGCAGGAAGGCACGCTGTTTGTCTATATGGCGGACGGTAAAATCGCGGGCTCGGTGATTTTAAGCCACGAGCCGGAGGAAGCCTACCATACTGCTACATGGCGGATTGATGCTGATTATCAGGACATACTCGTCATCCATACGCTTGTCGTCCACCCCGCTTTTCTCAAGCGCGGCATAGGCCGCGAGCTGATACGGTTTGCAATTTCCTACGCGAAGGAGCAGAAGCAAAAATCCGTGCGGCTGGACGTGTATGAAAACAACAAGCCTGCTATCGCGCTCTATGAAAAGTGCGGGTTCCAGTATATCGATAAGGTCGACCTGGGATTAGGCCGCTACGGATTGGATCATTTTATGCTATATGAATATCTATTATAAAAGCGCCCATCGGGCGCTTTTTTATGCATATATGGCAATTAATGTTCGGAGACGACTTGATCAAGGAATGTGAGTATCTTTTTACAGTACTCCGTATCCTGCGAAACAGCGGCAAAATCGTTATCCTTGACGATAAAGTGTGCATCGAAAGGAAGCAGCCAGCTTTGCGTGTGCTTTGGCGCCAACGCAAGGAGCCTTTGCATGTTGATGGGGGGTACTGAGGTATCCCCTTGGGATGCGATCAATAGCGCAGGCCGTTCTCCGATGTTCTGGATTTGGACGAGCGGGGTGTTTTGTTCTACTGTGCTCTTTCCAAAGAGCGCAGCGGAAGCAAGTCGAAGAAGCGGGCGCTCCAGTTCAATCAATGCTCCGGGCAGACCATTTTGTGCCATGGTGTCGCATACCACATCTTCAAAGCCGGAATACGCGGACATGGCGATTAGGCCGTCCACATCCGAAATTTGCCCGAATGCGTTGATGGCAATGGCGCCGCCCATGGAAACGCCATGCAGGACGATGGGAATATCCGCATACTTCGCTTGTCCATTTAGGTAGGATACCGCTGCCTGTACGTCACGCGTTTCCTCATAACCAAGGCAGACACGGCTGCCGCTGCTGCTCCCATGGCCGCGGACTTCCAACAGGAGGGAAGCATAACCGTTTTGCTGCATCCATTTGGCATGGGGATAAAAATAGGTGACGGAGGGCTGCCGGATTCCGGTTAGGTAAATCACGACCGCTTTGGGCCGCTCAACGGAAACCTCGGATGTCCATATGGTATAGCCATCCTCCGTTGTTAACATCCGCACATCTCCCGCGATCCCAAATTCCTCCGGCGTATAGATATCCTGTAGCGGATGCAACTCCGTATTGCCGTGGTAGGATATATGGCCTAAAGAGGCGGCTGTAATGATGACAAACGGGGCTGCAAACAGCAGTACGGCAAATAGTACAAATACAACAATCAGGATCTTCGCCAACAGCGGGGAAACGGGATGCCTGATCTTTTTATGAGCACTCTCTATACGCATCCGCATAGTTCCTCTAGAAACGGCGGCAGCGCCTGCAACATTCCGGATACATCCGCGCCCTGTTTTCTAAATACGAGCGCCGTGGTTTCACCGGGTATGAGTTGCGCGTTATAGTTCGTGGCGGCGGTCAACAGGCGCGCGCCGTCCAGCTGAGCCTCCGTATGGAAGGAAAGGCGGCAAAGCCCCTCCCGCACGGTAAGGTTTGCTGCCTGCGCGCGGGAAGCGAGCGCCTTGATGTAGGCGATGTCGATGAGATTCTGCGTGGCTTCCGGGATATCGCCAAAGCGGTCCTCCATTTCCTCCTGCACATCGTAGAGCATAGCGCGGTCGGAAATAAGCGCGATGCGCTTGTACATAGAAAGTCGTTGCACCTCGCTTTTGATATACCATTTGGGGATGTGCGCATCGATGGGGATATCGATCACCGTGTCCACCTCCGGCGGGCCCGTGATTTCCCCGCGCGCTTCCTTCACGGCCTGGCCCATCAGCTTGGTGTAATACTCATAGCCGATGTCCGCGATATGCCCATGCTGCTGCGCGCCTAATAGACTCCCCGCGCCGCGAATTTCAAGGTCTCTTAATGCAATCGCGCGGCCCGCGCCAAACTGCGCGAATTCCGTGAGGGCACTTAGCCGCTTGTGCGCCACTTCGGAAAGCGATTTATCCCGCTCAAACGTAAAGTACGCGTACCCGAGCCGGGTGGAACGCCCCACGCGCCCGCGCAGCTGGTAGAGCTGCGAAAGGCCCATTTTATCCGAATCCAATACGAACAACGTGTTGGCGTTGGAAATATCCAGCCCGTTTTCGATGATGGTGCTGCACAATAGGACGTTGTAGCGGCCCTCCATATAATCGAGCATCACGCGCTCCAATGCCTGCTCGGGCATTTGCCCGTGCGCCACGGCGATGGAGGCCTCGGGCAACAGTTCCTTCAAA
>JAEYSE010000127.1 GCA_023435025.1 Bacillota bacterium | reverse complement strand
ATGGAAAAGTGAGCGTATAAGCGGCTGATTTCAGCCTGCCGCTAAGCGTTGGGCCGGAGGGGAAGCTGAGTTCCCTGGTGGTACCCGATGGGATGGACGGATTACGCCTTACTAATTCTCTCTCGATAAAATCAGGCAGGCGGAGGCCCCGGGGTTCCCCCAGCTCATATCGATATTCCCAGTCCGTAAGGAGAAGCTCTTCCCCCACGCCTGTTTGCTTTAGCAGCTTGGAACTTAGCTCAGTCGCCTGCCACTCGGTCCAAACAGCCAAGCCGAACACAAAAAGGAGCACCAGCAGCACATTAAGCCAGAACGTATGTGCAACGGAGCGCAGAAACTGATTGCCGGTGAGCCGCCAGGTAAGAGAGGTGCCCCCCTTTTTTTGCTTTGCTTGCGGCATATTGGGTTTCATGCCTCCCTCCTCTCTGCACTACTGTTCCCGCAGCACGTACCCTACGCCGCGAACCGTGTGGATATATTTCACATCAAAGGCTTCGTCTATTTTTTGCCGCAGGAAACGGATATACACATCCACAGTGTTGGTCTCCCCCTGATAGTCATACCCCCACACCCGCTGCAACAGCACATCCCGGGTAAGGACGATGCCTTTGTTTTCCATGAGCAGCTGCAACAGATCAAACTCGCGCTTGGTCAGGCTCAGCTCCACATCGTCCATGCGGACGATATGCTTGGCCGGGTCAAGGGACAGCCGCCCAATCTTACTTGCGCCCTGCTCCGGACGGTTTTTGCGCAGCGTCACACGGATACGGGCCAGCAATTCCTCAATGGCAAAGGGCTTGGTGACATAATCGTCAGCGCCGCTGTCCAACCCTGTCACCTTGTCCATAACCGCATCGCGTGCGGTCAACAGGATAACAGGTATAGAAGAGCTTCGCCGCAAGCGGCGAAGCACCTCCAGTCCGTTGAGCCCCGGCAGCATCACATCCAGCAGGACCAGGTCGAAGTTACCCGACTCGGCCAGTTCCAAGCCGGCACGGCCATCGGTGGCCTTTTTAATCTCATAGCCCTCGTAGGAGAGTTCTAACTCCACAAACCGGGCAAGCTTTTCCTCGTCCTCAACAATCAGGATGCGTTCTTTCACCGGCTTCAGCCCTCCAATGATTCCCGCGCTATTCGGCGCGCTCTTTACTTTTATCCGCTGCTTCTTTGATGTCCGTCTTGAGGCTCTCCGCCGCGTTTTCAGCAGACTTCATTACCTTGTTGACAGCCGTCTTTTCCACATCCCGGCCGCGGAAGCGATAGCGGCACCCCAAGAAGAGTCCGATGATCAGCAGCGGAATTACAAGCCAGAAGCAGAAGATCACCAGAAGAACCAGCACGAGAACAGGCATGGTGATGATTTGGGTATCACCGCGCTGCACGTCGAACAGGTTTTCGCAGCCCTTCACAAAGAGGCCGCGAATCCAGCGAAAGAACCGGCCCATCAGTTCTGCAAAGGACTCCCCTGCAGGCTCGCTCTGCCGGTTGGTTTCATCTGTGTCGCTCTTCTTTTCCTTCTGCTCGCTCTTGGAGGAGTAGAAGCCGCCCTGTTCGGGCGGGTTTACCTTCCCTTGTCGCTCCAGATAGAGCAGAGCCTCGAGTAGGTCGTCGCCGCAGGCGTCCAAGGCGGCTTTTGCCTCGGCGTAGCTCACGTTTGCTTTTTCGCGAAGCTTTTCCACATGTTCCATTGTTGCCATTTGATTCTCTCCCCTTTTTCGTACAGTCTGTTTGATTCGGTATCCCTATCGTACGCCTGCATGATAAAGATGTCCTTTGTCCCGCATTAAAGGGAGATTAAAATGAGGTGACAATTTACATCATTACTACTCTAATTTAAATCGTGGACAAGTATTTGTCCATGGCTAAGGTGATCAAAACCGCAGGCTTTACGATTGCTCTGTATTGAAGTATCAAATATCGATAAGGAAAATGGCCAACTGAGGATCGTCTAAGGGATTAAATTTCATGCGGATTCGTACCGGTTATCCAGCTTCCCATTAAACGATGGCGGTGTAGCAGCGTTTCCGTTTCTCTTTAATACTTCGCTGAATATGCGTTGTGTGGTATGGAATAGCAAACATTCCTCCTACTTATATATAGTTGAAAGATTAATGCAGGGGAGGAAGAGAGAATGAGTCTGCAACCTGTTAACGGGAGCAATATTGACGAACAACTCAACTTGCTCAACGTACTGAGAAAACTCTGGTCTGATCAAGACATATGGATCCGATCATTCATTCAAGGCAAAGATACCGAATCCGAAGATTTACAAGCTGTAGCAGTTGAACTTTTACGTAATGCTGAACAATTGGCTAATGTACTCAGACAGTTCTACGGTGATGAAACTGCCAATAGTTTTGATAGGCTTCTTTCGTATCATGTTTTTATTACATTTCAAGTGATTGACGCCATTAAAAAAGGCTTCCCACGAAGCATTGAAGAACAGCGTGAACGGTGGTATGATGCCGCCGACGACATTGCTCAATTTCTATCCGATATAAATCCTATTTGGCAGAAAGCTGTATGGCAAGAGATGCTTTATAATCATATGAATATAATCGAAAATGTGGCAGTACTGATTTTCACCAATCAATTTCAAGAAAGCATAGACAAATATTATGAAATGCAGAACGAATCATTAAGAATGGGAGATATTATGGCCTACGGATTAATTGAGCAATTCCTTAATCCATCCTAACATAGGTTTTCTTAACAGGATTCATAGTATGTTTGGAGCTACTTAGCAGCACTATTTTGGACAAACATTAGTAGTAATGCTCTATCATAATAAATGACTTGCTCTTACCCAAGAGGAATAAGTTGCAGGCACTTGCTATGGTCTTCAGTGGGATAAACTTGCCCCAATTGCAAACCTAACATTCATTAAATATCCTTTCCGCTCGCTTAACGTGGGTAGCAATGAATATCGCGCTGCAAATGCGGCGCGATTTTGATTTGGAAAAACGGCGCTTCCATGGTAATGCGTTTATTGTTATTCCGTTCTCTTCAGTTGTCATTTACCCTTGACGGCAGACTTTAAATTACACATCGGCCACCGAAGATTACGCCGAGCCCCATGCATTTCCATTCATTTAAATATCTACTATATATGGATGATCTTTTTTGCATATCAAACCGAAATAAGACCAAATCAAGGCCTAAATGAACCCATACATGTTGTAAAATATAAATATAGATTAGCGAAAAATGTCGAAATAATGCTTAGCAGTTTTGGTTCGCAAAACTGCTAACCAAAAATAACAAGTAAAGGAGAAAGGGTATGAAGAGAAAACGGGGAACGATCCTTGCTGTTGTAATGGCATGGTTGATGCTTGTTAGCATAGCGCTACCATCTGTGGCATACGCAATGGCACCTAATGAGGTATCGGTAACGGTTAGCGCAACGGAAACCGTCACTGCCGTTCAAGGACAGGTAGACGAGAACAACTTCGTTGAAGGGACGTATATGTCCCCGGATGAATCAATCATCATCCCCGACGCTTCAGGCAATGGTTATACCTACAACGGCTCGGGCGAAAATTCCACGGATGTTTCGCTCCAGGGAGCAAGCGAGGATCTTAGCGTTGTTCAGAACGGATCTACTACCAACACCATTCCAAACAGCGCCGTAACAGGAGCGGACAGCACGTATGACGATACCTCCATCAACGGCAACGACATCTATCTTGACTCGTATACCGGCACCGGCGACAGCTATTCCACCAACAACGACGCGTTCTATGATGGAGAGGGCATACCTCTTTCAAGTGGGCTGCCTGCAGACTCAAACGCAGTAACAGAGGATAGCTCGCTGGTGGATGCAATCCTAGAGAGCAACGGTATGGAACCTAGCCCTGAAAACGACTACCTTATTGTTGTTGGCGATACAACCATTGAGGGCGACAAGACCGTTAAGGAGGTTTCCGTCACCGACACGAACGGAAATGTTCTGGAAGGATATGAGGTGACGCTGGAGGCGCAGGGCACAAGAACCGACCAGATTTTTGACTCCGAGGGCGGCGTTTCCATCAGCGGCAAAACAAATGTCGTGCTGAGCATCGATATCACCCGCAGTATGGAGGATGAGCTTGGGGATAGCGACGTCACCAAATGGGAAGTGCTCAAAGAAGCCGCTACAGAATTTATCGACACTGTTTATGGCATTGAGCGGAACGAATCCGGCGACATCACCAATCTGAGCGGGCTCAATACAAACGTTGCGTTATCCCTTGTGGTCTACTCGGGCGGAAAAAGCAATGTCGTTGCACGTACCGTAACGGTTTCTGGCAGCGGAGACAACGTGTTCACAAATGATAACGTGACCGAGCTTTTGAACTACTTTTCAAGTTCCGCTTCCCGCAGCAGCTTGACCGGCGGCACCGGCATGCTCAATAACGGCGGGACCAACGCGCAGGCGGGATACATGGAAACTGGCGAGCTTGTGCAGGCGCTTATCGACAGCAGCGGCGGCTCCATTACAGGGGATAACATCCACGTCGTGTTTATGACGGACGGGGAAGCAAATACGTATTACTCGAGTTCCTCGGACACCACTACCAGCATCGCTTACAGCGGCAGCGCTTCTCAAAAGCAGAGTGCGGGAGAAAAGGCATCTAAGGCCGCGATTGACCTTTTGGAAAAGGGCATATCGCTTCACAACGTTGTCATCAACGACAGTAATACAGCGGCCAACAGCATCGCTACCTATATGGACCCCAACAAGTCCGGCGGGTATTTTAAGGGATTGCTTGATGCAAACGATCCGCAAGGCGAAGTCAACTATGACAACTTTGACATCAACTACACCTGGGCCAGCACGCCCGAACAGATTGTTGAGACCTACAAAACCATTGCAAAACAGATTGTCAACGACGCCATTGTAGCCGAACAGGCACGGGTGATCGATGTCATCCCTGCCGGATTTGACATCTACTTCGTCAATGGCAACACCGATCTTAAGGTGGTAGGTACAGACGCCCAAGGCAATACCGTTATTGAATGGTACATTGACGATCTCAAAAATGGCGTGAAGGAAAGCACCCGTTACTTCCTCGTTCCCAACAGCACATTGGGCGACGCTTACACGTACGGCACGGCCTACACCAATGATTCCGCGATACTCTACGCCAAGCCTGTCGTTGCGGGAGGCGAAGAGGTTGCGATCGTACTGGATCGTCCGGCCATCGTGCTCAATCCCTTTGCGGATGACGATGCCGTTACTGAAAACTATACCAACAACTTTAGCTTCAACCTCTTGAACGGCAGCAGCAGCGGCGCAAGCGGCGGCTCCACCTACAACCTCAGGGTAGACTCATTTGATACCAACAAACTGCAGGCGGTGGGCACCACCGTGTCTAATACGGGGGTCGTCAGCGTAACAAACGCGATGATCGCGGGATCATCCGTCCCGGTCACGGTGGATAATGCGGGCAACTGGGTGTTTGAAAATAGCCAGGTTCGCGTTACCGTAAAGCCCGACGGCACCGTGGCGTATGAACAGCTTGGCACCTGGCCTGAAGCGTGGGGCACCAATGCCAACATCACGTTTGACTACCGCATCGGCTTTACGGCGGAACCTAACGGCATCACATTGATCGGCACGCCCGATACGGCCTCCGCAAGCGCAAGTATCACGCTCGCAAAGCCCACGGATACGGGCGGCGAGGATCCTGGTGATGACGATGACGAAAACATTCCGCTAGGTCCCGGTGGCGGCGCTATTCCACTTTCCCCTGGCACAATCCCGCTGGGCGAGCCCAATACCGGCGGTGGACTTAGCGTTTCTCAAGCAATACTGGCTACGGCAGTCCTTATCTTCGCCGCAGTACTGTTACATCGGCTGACAAAAAAGCCTGATTAAGTGATTGATAATCCTCAAAATGCATGACGAACCTTGACAAAAATCAGCCTAGTTGAGAAAACGCCGCCCATTTGGGCGGCGTTTTATTAAACGAAATAGCGTCGATACCTGTTCCCTCTACTCCACAATTTTGCGGATGGTATACTTGCCGTTGATATACGCCCAGTTCTGCGCGAACGGGCGCATCACGGTCCAGTACCCGGCGCCAAGCAGGTTGTTTTCGTCGATCAGGTTCCACTTCGCCTGTATGCTGCGCACGTCTTCAAACCACACCACATGCCGGAAGCCAGCCTCATTGGTAAAGTAAAAGAAGGGCGACTGCGCTCTCTCATCGAACTGTATTTCCGCGCCGTACTGCGCGGCAATCTCAACAGCAAACTGGTTGCCTATAGAGGGCGCTACGCTAGTTCCGCGCTCATACGGAAGCCGCCATACATAGCCGTAATTGGGGATACCCATAAATATTTTTTCGGTGGGGATTACGGTTACGGCGTAGGACACCACGCGCCGCACTTGGTCGATGGGGGCTACGGCCATAGGTGGCCCGTGGGAAAACCCCCACTCGTATGTCATCAGCAGCACGGTGTTGGCGATTTCGCCGACACGCGGAAAATCGTGCGCCTCGTAAAGCAGGCCGGGCTGGTCGCCCGAAATCTTGGGCGCGAGGTCCACGTTGACGGTAAAGCCCTGCGCGTTGAGGCGTGCGGTGATGTTGCGCAAAAACGCTATGAATGCGTCAGCGTCCTCCGGGTTGATGTACTCGAAATCCACGTCCAGGCCAAGGTAGCCTTTTTGCCACATCGTTTGTATGATCCTGTCTATGACTTCATTCTGAAAGGCGGTATTCTGAAACAGCAGGCTTGCGCGCTCGCCGCTGAAGTTACCGTCCTCCGTGATGGAGGACAGCAGCATGATGGGCGCTACGCGGAACTGGTACGCCAGGTTGATGAGCGGCTGGTCATCGATTTCGATGAGCTCGCCGGTCTCGGTAAAGCCGTAGCCGAATATGGTCAGCATCGTCAAAAACGGCAGAGACCGCAGCAGAACGTTGGTATTGATGTGCGGGTAGGCATACCCGTTGATGGATACCTCCCGTGTGCGTTCGCCACGGTAGCTTATGGTAATCTGCTCTCCAGGGCGCAGCACAAGCTGGGTGGTAAGCTGCGGGTTGTTCTGCTGCAGCGCAAGCACCGTGGTGCCGTACTGCGCAGCGATCTGCGTAAGCGTTTCACCCTGCTGCACGGTATGAACCGTCTCCGGGAACTGTATGAGCAGCGCCTGCCCTACGACCAATGTGTTCTGGTTTTCCAGCCCGTTGTCGGTGACGATTTTCTGCGGGGATACGTTGTACATCCTTGCAATGCTGATTACGGTTTCGCCGCTTTGCACCACATGTATTTCCATTACATACGCCGCCTTTCATGAGTATGGCTAAGGCATGGTACTCGATTGCCGCGGCATTTATGTGCAAATTCATGAAAAAAATATGAAGTCTATCCTTTTAGACGCAATTTCTCCTGCCACAAAAAAAGCCGCCTTTATAACGCCTTATGTTTTGCTGTTTTGCTATTGCCTAAAAACGAAGAGAGCACCCCCTATGGCGTTTCACAAAGGGTGCAAGAAGCGGGTGCTTTTCAGCAAGTCGGTTAAGAAATAGAAAAGAAATCCAGATATGTAGCCGATTCTATTATTTATGGTGGGTATTTTTAGAGGTTAAACCTAGGCAAAACCGGCTCCGATGGGAATGATTTCTGAGGGCCTTGTTTTGCCGCAAATGCGGTAAAACAAGGCCCAAAGACCATACAAAGCCCTATTGCAGTCCGTTCGCCTCCAGGTTGTGCCTGTAGGCTTTAAGCTCTGTAAACATCTCCTGTTTGAGCGGGTTGCGCTTGTACTTGACAATGCAATATACCTCGTAGGCAAACACAGCAGCATTCGCAACAAGCGCGAGCGCGCTCAAAGCCGTCCATGCGGCGGGGTTGTAGGTGGCGGTGATGCCGAAAGCAGGCAATGCCTGATAGTCTACCGCCAGCGAAAACATGCCGAACAGCGCAAGCGTCTGCGCGCGGTGCTGCAGCCAGACGCCCTTTTTGATGAACAGCTCCGCCACCGTACAGGCGATCAAAAGCGCCACGCCCGCGTACATGGAACGGGTGGACAGGCAGTTGTAGCAGTAGGCCGCGTTCCAAAGATCATAGGCGATGATCCAAAACCAAAGCTGGTCGGGCCACACCATGTCGCGCTCCCTGGTGTTAGAAACGCGTATGCCCATCCAACCTGTGAGGGTGAGCAACAAAAACACGCCCGCGATCGCATTGAGTATGTTCCAAGGCCCACCCAGCAGCGTAAGGCCCGCTTCATCTACAGCCATGGTCTTAAATGTCATGAACACCTCAATGTCACGGAATATGGCCTCCGCAATGTTGATGGCAAGTATGGCCAGAGGGAAGAAGAAGGCAAACTTTTTATTGCCGAGCTTCGTATAGCGTATGAGCATGAAGCCCAGCACGCCCGCGAGCGCCGAAAATGTTTTGATCACGCCGAACCATGTCTTGCTCGAGGGGCTGCCCAATACGTTCGTTACGATGAGTACGATCAGGATCACGGGGAATACGCAGTACGCGGCTATGGCCGCCCATTTTGAGCGCCGCGTGACTTCGTTGACCAGCACAAGTGCCGCTACCAGCGCGAGAAATGCCAAAAGCGTTACGACCGAATACCCCTGAAAGAAAAACCCCATTGTATATCCCCCTTTTCCTTCTTACAGCATGATCTCAACGTCGCTTATGGGATAGGCCTTGCAGGAGTGCACATAGCCGAATTTTTCATCTGCCATGCGCAGCAGCATGCCCTTTGCCAAATACACCCGCCCCGAAACCAGCTTCACACGGCACAGGCTGCATTCGCCGCTTCGGCAGCATACGTTGATACGTACGCCCGCGCGCTCGAGTGCAGTAAGAAGCGATTCGTTTGCCCGTGCGTCTATCGTGCGCCCCGCGACAGTCAACTTGAACACTTCTTGCCCGCTCAGTTCCTTGGGCCAGCCGTCCTCCTGTTCGATATCCCGCCGCGCGCCGAACATCTCGCGGCGTATGCGCTTCTCTGGAATGGAAAGGCTCAAAAGCTCCTTTTTGCAGAAATCGTTCATTACCTGCGGGCCGCACACATAATAGGTGGCCTCAGCTAAGTCGGGCACGAGCCTTGCAATAAGCTTTGCGTCGATAAAGCCTGTTTCGCCCGCCCAGCAGTCCGTTGTGTCTGAAACCACGAGGTGGTACGTAAAATTGGAAAAGCGCTCGGCATACTCCTGCAGTTCCTCATGGAACAGCGCCGACTCCGCACAGCGGCAGCCATAAAGCAGTGTCACGCGGCGGTCTAGGCGCGCGTCCAGGATTTCCCTAAGCATGCTCATGAAGGGCGTGATGCCGCTGCCGCCGGCAAGGAACACTGAATGCTTTTTGTGGAACACGGGCTGGTAACGGAACACGCCGGCAGGCCCGTTCGCGCTGAATTCGTCGCCCACGGCCGCATGATCTAAAAGATAATCAGAAACGAATCCGTTTTGCGCGCGCGCCACTGTGATTTCGTAATAGGCACGCTGGCGGGGCGAGGAGCTGATGCTGTAGGGGCGGCTCGTGCGCACGCCGTCTATCTCGCTGAAGAGGTTGATGTACTGCCCCGCCTCAAAGGGAGGCAGGTAGCCGCCCTTTGCGATCAAGCGGAAGGTTTTCGCGTTTTTTCCCGTGTCCTCGACGGCGCTGACTACAAGGGTAAGCTCCCTGGGGTGAAGCTGCGCGATGCGGGCCTCCGGCTCTTTGCCGAGCGGAAGCTTATCCGGGGAAAGTTTCCGTGTTACACGGATATCCTCCAAAACCTCCTCGCCGTGCACGAGTGTGCCGAGCAGCGTTTCCTTCAATGTTTTAGCCATACTCACACCTCCTGAGCAACGCGCGTTGCCACCTTGTCTGCAAACATGTAGTTGGGGCCAAAGCCGCAGGCGTTCACCCAGCTGCTTGCAAACTCCAGATTTTCAAGCTTGCTTTCGGCTGGGAAGAAGAACACCGAGGACATAATATCCTGCTCGAAGCCGTAAATAGCCCCACCCGGATGGTTGAGGTAACGCATATGCGTGAGCGGCGTGGCAATTTCCATCTCCTCGATATGGCCGGTGAAGCCGGGGTACATTTTTTCAAGCCGTGCCACGATGCGCCTTCCCGCCTCGTACTTCATTTCGTAATACTGCTCGGGCGTAAGCTTTTCCCATTCAGTGGCGTATTTGAGCGTACCTGCGGTGATGATGCTCGTACCCGGCGGCGAAATGCTCGGGTCGTCCACTGTGTAGCAGGTGGCCACCAGCGGATCGTTTTCAGGCAACAGGCGGTAGGCGTCCTGAAAATCCTCATTGGCGTTCATGCTTTCATAATTTAGCGTAAAAGAGGTGGTAAAACCAAGCTCTTCGGGCGTGCAGTCGAGCCCAATGAAGCAGGTGAGCGCGGAAATGCCCACCGTGTAGGGCTTCAGATATTCGCGGGCGCTCTCGGGGATATCCTCTTTTCTAAGTAGCGCGCCATAAGTGGCAAGCGGCGAAATATTGGATATGATCTTTTTTGCCCGGTATGTAACGCCGTTTTCATCCACAACACCCACGGCCTTGCCGTTTTCCACCAAAATGCGCTCCACCGCGCAGTTGAGCCGCACAAACCCGCCCATGCGGCCAATGGCCTCCATGAGCGCCTGATTCATCACCATGGATGTGCCCTTGAGATAGAAGGGCTTATCTTCCATGTAAATATTGGTACACTTGGCGAGTATGGCCCACGGGAACCGCGCTGGCGGCATGCCCATAAAGCACCAGTAGGCGCTTAAGGCGAGCTGTAGCTTGGGGGATTTGAAAAATTCGTCCAGCACTTCCTGTGTACTCTTGAGGGCGTATTTTGCCAAAGATGGGTAGAGCTTGGGGAAGCCGAGCTTCATGACGGCCTTTTTGAGCGCACCCGGCTCGCCCGTGCTGGCAGCACTCTTTTGCGCAAACGCAGCGGACTCGGCGCAAAAGGCATATACGGCCTCAAAATAGCCCAAAATGGCTTCTTTCTCCTCAGGGAACAGCTCGATCAGGTGCGCCTCGCACTTCTTTCGGTCGGCGGGCAGGGAGATGCCCGTGCCATCGGGGAAGTTCACGCGGAACAGCTCCTTGATTTCCACCCACTCTATTTGATCTTCGATGCCGTAGCGCCGGAACTGCTCGCGCAAGGGGCCGGGCTTTTCCATTGTGCCCATGCTGCTGAGCTGGTGCAGCGCTACCTCAAACTCGAAGCGCCCGCGGCGGAAACTCGTGCCGCAGCCGCCGGGTATGTTGTGCTTTTCAAATACGATAACGCGCTTTCCCTTTTCCGAGAGCGTGGCGGCGGAAGCAAGGCCCCCGTTTCCCGCACCGATAATGATCACGTCATAACTTTGCATGAAAGATCCCTCCGCCTTATTTGATGAAGCAGGCAGCAACGATGAGCACGATGTTGAGCGCCATCAGACATATCTGTACAGCATTGCCCTTTGTTGCGGCCACGAAGCGGCTAAATTTCTCGCTTTTGAGGCTTTGTTCAACGAATTCCTTCTCCGCGATCTGGAAGCAGCCGCCAAAGGACAGCGAGCCTGCGCGGAAGGTCAGCCAGTAGCCGGGATTGCCCGTGATGAGCACGCCCAGTATGGGGGCGGCGAGTATACCCACGTGTAGCTTCGCTACGGCGGGAGAGAATTCATTGGTCACAAACACCCAATTCCAAATGGTGTAGGCGATGATCCAACAGATGGTGCCAATAGCGGCGGGAGCGTGGAACTCGTAGAGGTGGAAGAACTTTGAAAAGAAGCCAAGGCCCTCTGTGGCGGTTAAGTCAACCCATGTGCCGCGCAAAAAGAACACCGAGGCTGCAAGCACAATACCCGTGACGCCGTTGAAATATCTTTTGTAGCGGACAATATCGGTGAACGTAGCTTCAAGTATGTTGATGGCGAGGAAGATGAGTACGATATTTACAAACACTTGGCGGTCGAGTATGTTGAATACCGCGAATATGATGACCACCCGCAAAAGCGTGAGCGTGGTCAGCTTGAGGCGTTCAAAGAATACAAGCTTGCCAAACACCATGATGGAGATGGGCAGCAGCACATTTACGGGGATGTTTACCAAAATAGGCTGTGAGGCAGCGAGCATGGAGGTGGCTGTAAACGCGAGGGTCAGTATGGCCAAAAGGATGTTTTGATTGCGGTGCCCGCCCTGCTGCGCGAGCTTCTTTTCCGGTTCCGACATGGTGCGTCCCTCCTGATAATAAATTATTTCTCGTTTCGCGGCGCTGAGCGGAAATCCGTTCAGCCCGTGAAGGACTTGGTGAGAAGGTCGCAGAAATGCTCGATACGTTGCTTTGCCGCGCCCGCGTCCGCACGGGTGCTGTTGATGGACATTTTCTGTATCAGCCCCAAAAGCGCGTCGTAGGCGTTGTAGTAAAGCAGCTCCATATCTTTGTTGTCGGGCACGCTGCCATCCTGAATGCCGCGGCGTATGGCCTTGGCGAGCGGCGCGCGGAACTCGTGGTAAGGGGCGGGGGGCTTGTTTTTATTGAGGCCGCTCATATCGTGTTTGTACAGGTAAAGCTCCGCCTCGTGCACGAATATGAGCTTTTCGGGTTCTGAAAAATAAAGGTCGGCATACGCGCGCAGCACGGCGCGTACTTGCTCCGCTCCACTCAGTCCTGTGAACGCGCCGCTGTCATACACAGCGTCCGCCTGCTTCACCGTTTCCTCCCAAAAGAGCAGTGCGGTTTCCAAAACCAGCTCTGCTTTTGTGGGAAAATAGCGGTATACGGAGCGTTCGGTTAACCCTACCGCTTCAGCGATGCCCGCCACGGTTGTCGCATCTATTCCCTGCTCGATGAACGAGCGCAGCGCTTGCAAAACCACTTTATTCTTGTTGGTGATTTTCCTCGTTTGCAAAACGCTTCCTCCTCTTATTCTGTGGCTGGTTTTTAGAATTGTCATGATGACTGACAATTTGATGATAGCACCCAACGTACTTTTTTTCAAGAAGAATTTGATAAGAATTTATCATACTATTTTTGGAATAAACCACCATTATAAATGGGCTACTTGCATATCTGCGGGTGTACGCGGTACCTAAGGCAATAATTCGAAATCGCACACGAAATTTTGACACGAGAGCGATCAACAGTTATAACCGGTAGCCAAAAATTTGACATGCGGTTTATTTAAGATAAACTATTTCTATTGCCTAACTTTCCCATAAGGGGGTGTCAATGTGTCTATTGTTATTTCTGACCGCTGTGAGGAACAAGAGTTTTTAAATGCGGTTCGATTGAACGGACTATTAAAGTTTAATATGGATAAAACGAACGGCAAGTTAAAAGTTCCCGATCTCGAAATCATGTATGTGGCTCGTGACGAAAACGGCGTGATAATCGGCGGGGTATCTGATTTTACATATCTTTCCTCTTTGGAAATAGAGGTACTATGGGTACATGAAGCTTACAGGGGGCAAAACGTGGCCTCACGTTTACTGCATAAAATTGAAGATGAAGCTAAGCAGGCTGGGTGCCGGCTATCTTATTTGACCACTTATTCCTTTCAAGCGCCGCTCTTCTATCAGAAACGTGGGTATACTGTATGCGGGGAAGTAGAGGGGTTTCCCGATGATATCAAGCTATATTTACTAAAGAAACTTCTATGAAGCAGTGTAGATGAGCATGATTTGCACTTCTCCGAACTTCCTATTATGGTTAGCATGGCCGGCGTGAAGTTCAAATTTATAAATTCAAACAAATCAGCGAGGGAGCCCCAAAAAGGCTCCCTCTTTACTTCTTACTAAGGAGAATTGTATCGTCCGGATCGTTCCCTCGGAACCTACCTTGCAGCCATAGACCTTTCAGCGATTTCGATGGCCTTTTGCACCATTCTCCCGCAATCACGGGAAGATACGGAGCCCCATCCGCCATTTGAAACCTGATCATAAACGCCCAATTCCTGAGCGATTGCCTGCTTAAGGCCTTCCGACATGGTACCTTTCCTCGCCATAGTGATACCTCCTTGCGTAATTTGCGGAACATATACTTCCGCATTTTATTTTGTTCCATTGTCGGCATAATTACTTGCGGTAATATATCTCGGTTTTTATCAAAGCAGGCGTCTATGATTGTTATGATGTTTGACGCAATCATTTTTCCGCCGCTTCTATTTTCAGGTTATAAAGAATAGCCAGCGCTTGTGTTGCAGAGAATATAGGCAATAAAATAAAGGAAGTGATATCTTGAAAAAACGATTTGTAGCAATTTTAGTACTGCTGATGTTTGGCCTTGCCGCGCAGCCTGCATTGGCCCAATCAACGACTTATACGGTTGTCAAAGGCGATTCCTTGTGGAAAATCGCAGTAAAATATCAAATCGGCGTCTCGGAACTGATAGCAGCCAATCCGCAATTCAAGAACCCCGATTTGATTTACGTTGGTCAGAAAGTAAACATCCCCGAAGCAAGCCCCTTGCAAACTTTTGAACAAGAATGCATTCGGCTCATCAATGTTCAGCGCGCCAACAACGGATTGCCCGCACTCAGTACGAACTGGGAGCTGTGCCGCGTGGCGAGATATAAGTCAGAGGATATGATACTGAAAAACTATTTTTCGCATACTTCCCCGACGTATGGCTCGCCGTTCACCATGATGCAGAGCTTTGGTCTGAGGTTTTCCGCCGCCGCTGAAAACATCGCATACGGGCAAAGGACAGCTCAGGAAGTTGTAAATGCATGGATGAATTCAGCAGGCCACAGAGCGAATATCTTATCCCGGTCCTATACGCACACCGGCGTGGGCGTTGCAAAAAAATCAAATGGCACTTTATATTGGACCCAGATGTTCATGAAACCGTATTAATATCTGCATGAAAATGGCATGATTTCGGTCAGCAGAAAATCCATAGGATTTTCTGCTGGCTGATTCAAGGTATCGGGGCGTGAAAGCGCCGAACAGCTTATCAAAAAGAATCCCATTGGTGCTCCGTCCCAAACCCAGCTTAGAGGTGTATCAACCCTCAGGGCCGTTCTGTCCGCTTACGCGGAAGAGTCCTTCCCCATAACTTCTTATTGACTCACGCCTTGTGCCGTTTTATACTTTAATCAAACATTTGTTCTGCGAAGGGGGCAGCAGCAATGGCGGAAGGTGACCGGATAATATTCCATATTGACTGCAACTCCTTCTACGCCAGCGTTGAAGAGCTTCTGTACCCTGAATACAAAAAGGTGCCCATGGCCGTTTGCGGCAACCCGGAGGCGCGGCGGGGTATCATTTTAGCGAAAAACGAGCTTGCAAAAAGCTTTGGCGTAAAGACGGCGGAAACCATATGGCAGGCCCAGCGCAAATGCCCCAATCTTACGCTCCGCCCCGCCCGCCACAACCTGTACCGGGAGTACTGTGAAAAGGTAAACGCCATCTATGATCAGTACACCAGCCAGGTGCAGCGCTTCGGCATTGATGAAAGCTATCTTGACGTTACGGGTAGCCTGCATCTTTTCGGCGGCGATCCTTTAACGCTTGCCCATGAAATCCGGCAGCGTGTTACAAAAGAAACCGGGCTTACCGTATCCGTTGGCGTGAGCTGGTGCAAGGTGTTCGCAAAGCTTGGCAGCGATTTAAAAAAGCCGGACGCGGTCAGCGTCATCAGCCGGGAAAATTACCGGCAGGTCGTATGGCCCATGCCAGTAAATAACCTGCTCTTTGTGGGGCGTACCACGGCAGAAAGCCTTGCGCAGCTGGGTATCCGCACAATCGGGGAGCTTGCGCACATGGACCCCGAGTTGCTGTCTCAACGCTTGGGCAAGCTTGGAAACCAGCTCCATGCCTATGCGAACGGGCTCGACGACAGCCCGGTGCTTGAAGCCGGTCAGGAGGAAGACCTTCATTCGGTGGGCAACGGCATGACATTCAGCCGCAACCTCATTACCCGGAAGGACATTCTCACATCCGTCACCGTATTAAGCGATAGCGTGGCCGCCCGCATGCGCAGGCATGGCGTAAAAGGGGCCGCCGTCCAAGTAACGATTAAGGATCAGAATTTGAAGGTCATTACCCGGCAAAAGCCGCTTCCTGTGCCTTCTTACCTTGCGGCCGACCTCAGTAAGGCGGTAATGGAGCTGATCGAGGCCTCCTGGAAGATCGGCACCCCCATTCGGATGCTTACCGTAACCGCCCTCAAGCTGATGCCGCAGGGCATGGCAACGGAGCAGATTTCCCTGCTGGAGGATAACAGAATGGGGCGGGAAAAGCGGGAGCGTCTGGAAAAGACGCTCGACGATATCCGGGAAAAGTTCGGCCATGGCAGCATCCTGCCCAGCAGCGTCCTAAATAATGATCTCGGCATTGATGAGAAGGACTAAGATACGCCGACGTTATTTATACAGTCCGTATGTTTTATTGACGTCCTGAACGTAAATAATGCCGTTCCCGGGTTCATTAATCTTGAGCCGTTCGCCGATGGAACTTACGATTGCCTGGGTCATTTCCGCTTCTGAAAGAATCAGGACAATTTCTTTCTCCGGTTCAATGTCCATAGAAAACAGCTTACTGGTCTCATGAATGCCGGAACCTCTGCCGTTAATGATTGTGCCGCCTTTTGACCCGGCTTTGGTAGCGGCTTCGATTACCTCTTCGGCCTTTCCCTTTTCCACGATTGTTGTTATTGCATGATACATAATTTCATTTTTCTCTCTTTTATTTGTTTTATTTTCGCATGAAATACTCTTGGTTCCTAACACGCCGCAGATTGATGTGGTGAAAGCGATCCCGTGGTTCGGCTTTCTGAACTCAAACTCTTTGTTCATCTCTTCCAGCGCGCGGTAAGCCTTCGATTGTTCGGCCGCCATATAAACAAGCTCTTTTTTCATCTCCGAAAGCCCGATGTAGGAAAGAATTTGGTTATCTATCGTGCCCTTTCCCAGCATAACCGTGCCGCCTGAAATGCCATGGTGCCTGGCCGACTTAACCAATTTGCTGCCCTGCCCATAATTGGCAATGACACATATTAATTCAATATCAAACTGTTCCGTTTCGCGTGCCATGCTAAATCTCCTTTTTAGACTTGACCTTGAATATTAATCCCAATATTTGCAATGCAATCAAGGGAGTCAACGCAACCATCGCAATTACACCAAAACCGTCTACCAGCACATTGGCTCCCTCTATTGCTTCCGCAGCCCCTTGTGTGTAGGCCAGTATAAAAGTGGCCGTCATTGGACCCGATGCGACCCCGCCGGAGTCAAATGCAATTCCAACAAACAATTTGGGCGCAAAGTACGACAAAGCTACAGAGATTATATAGCCCGGCAACAAATAATGCCATAGCTTGATCTCAGGAACCAGTACTCTGATCACAGAAAGCGCTACAGCAACTGCCACACCCAATGCAAGGGTACCCATAACGACTTTCCTTTTTACATACCCGCTGGTAACATCCTCAATTTGGTGTGTCAATACATATACGGCAGGCTCGGCGAGTATGGTAACCATGCCCAAAGTGAACCCTACAATAATAATGTAGGCCTTATTGTCCATAGACGCCAACTGAAATCCGACCTTACTGCCAACCTCCATGAAGCCCGTATTCACACCCAGTAGAAACAGGACCAATCCAATAAAGGTAAACAGCATCCCGAACAAAATCTTTCGAACAGCAGACTTGGGTAGTTTGAACGAAACTTTCTGGAAAATCAGGAAGATAATCAAAATGGGGGCAAGTGCCAGAAGAACATCCCGGGCTATGGGCGGCAAGTTTTCAATAAACGGCCGAATGATCGCCGTTGAGGGCGCTTCATGGGTTGCAAGACCGCCGGTAATTTGATCTGTCCTTGAAATGATACTAGTTAGGGCTACCGATATGATTGCTCCGGTGGAGGCAACAGCCACCAGGCCAAAGCTATCTTTTTCTGAGGATTTGCTATCCTTTTTCAGTTTCGATACGCCGATTGCAAGCGCTAAAATAAAAGGAACAGTCAAAGCCCCTGTGGTAGCGCCGGAAGCGTCAAAAGAAATTGCCAAAAATTCAGGGGATGTAAACAGACCGAGAATTAGAATAATACCGTATAAGATAGACAACATCTTATAAAGCGGAAAATTATAAACGATTCTAATCAGCCCCGCAGCAAGCATGGTCGCTATGCCGATTGATACAATGATTACGACGTTGTATTTTGAAACCATCCCGGATGTGACGGTATCCACCTGATTGGCTAAAATATGAAGATCCGGTTCAGCGATCGAAATGAAGAACCCCAGCAACAGACCGGATATGGCCACCAACCATATCTTATTGGATCTTACTATGCTTGAACCCATGATATTGCCGATCGGAGTAACCCCGCCATCGACCCCGACCAAAAAAATTGTCAAACCTATAATAATAAATGCTGCGCCTATCAAAAACCTAATGATAAACGGCGTTTCCATTGGGGTGAGGGTGAAGTTCAAAATCAATACGATTACTGTGATTGGAAGAACAGAATATACGACCTCTTTTAATTTTGGAATTAGCACACTCAAAAGCTATTCATCCCTTTCCTTTCGATATATATTTAGCATCTACATTTTATTATAACATATTGTATTGGTTGTTCTTTATAGTAAATAAAAGCATATCAGTGCTATCTGTTCAACATAAAAGCCTTTGCGGCAAAAAAGCACCCGCTAGTGGATGCTTTTATTGGCATACGGTCAAATGGAAATGGACTATCTGCCGGGCCATTTCCGGCAAATCGGGAAACCGGAACATAGCTGTCACACCCCGTCTTCCGCTTTACCTTCTTCTGCTTCGCCCCCTAAGAGCCGCCTAAGTGCGGCATCCTCAATGTCTGCATATTCATGATAGTATGGCTGTCCGTTGGACCAATTGTCGTAAAACTCTTCTTTTCCTGTGCGCTTCATCATGGTACACGCCCTTTCTGCATTGGTTTTCCGTACATAGTCATGCCCACGCTTGGAAGGCTTATGCATTCTATATAAACCCATATTGCGCCTGATAAACAACGAAAAGCGGCGGGCCGCGCAATGCGCCAACCGCCGCCTTTTTTTGATATGGAGCAACGAACACCCTGTTACCGGTTACTTCGCCGCATTTCGACCTGCGATCTGGCCATAGGTGAATATGTCTGCAATCGCGTTGCCGCCCAGGCGATTGCCAGCATGGATGCCTCCGGCTACTTCGCCTGCCGCCCACAAGCCTTCGATCGCGCTGCCGTCCGCACGCAATACGCGTGCCTCGGTATCAATCACGACGCCGCCCATCGTATGGTGCAGGGAAGCTTTTCTGGGGCTGATGCAGATGTAGGTGTTGGGGTCCGCATCCAGCGCTTCTAGATCAATTCCGCCTGAGATCACTTCCTTGCCGAAGTCATCGTCATGCTGGTTCCTGACATACTCGTTATACTTTTCGATCGTCGCGCGCAGCGCTTCCTCTGTGAAGGCGGGCGCAACACCCGCGGCGGGATTCTTGGAGGCCTCCGCAACCTCCGCAAGCGTATTGCCTACCCAAATATGACCGCCGTCGACCATGGCCTGTATCCGCTCGTCTAATTCGGCGCCCTTGAGGAACTGGGAAGGATCTCCAAGATCGCCACGGCCAGCGTATATGATGTAGAATATCCCGTCTTCGAGCGCAAG
>JAEYSE010000107.1 GCA_023435025.1 Bacillota bacterium | reverse complement strand
GCGTAACCGCACCTTGGAGAATATGCCTGAACTCCTCTCCTTCGTGCGGGTCGTGAACAAAACTTTTGCCGCCGGGCGCAAGGGTGACAAGTATGGGCTCCAGCGCATTCTTCTGCGCATTTGTAATGAGCCAGCTCACGGAGCTTAAATTCTCCGCATCCTCCTTCACAAACACGTCCGCGGCGGTGTACACCACCTTTTCGGGCGGGGTTTCCTGGAAGAACGCCCCGATATCGCTGCCCAGCGCCTCTAAGATATCCATCAGCGTGGCAATGGAGGGAGAAGTTAAATCGCGCTCAAGCTGGGAAATAAAACCCTTGCTTAGCTCCGTACGGGCCGCCAGCTCTTCCTGCGTGAGCCCTAAGCGCAACCGCATGCGCTTGATCTTTTCGCCGATCTGCATGGCCTTTTTCCTTTCGCTTTTTGCCCCTTACACGTATATATGGCGTAAATTTCCGCAACACGCTTCCATTTCGCCTTCCACACAAACGCTAAACTCCCTGTTTACTGTTTCTAAACAAAAACCTTACTAATTGAAACATAAATGCATGCGTTTGTCAACGACGCTTTTTTCATATCTACGCACAGAAAACAGGGGCAGGTCTGGGTTGATTTTCGTCTGGTTCCGACGGGTATGCGGGAATCGTGTAAAACGTCCCTGAAACCGAAACACACTTTCGGTAAACCCCGGGTTTAGCGTTAGAAAACAAAACGCAGCAGAAACGAGCAAGAATTATCATTGCGTTTTTTATGCTGCCCGCCGCTACTTTATGCTATACTATCCCCATAAGTACTGTGGAGGAAACTGTATGCGTATCATTCGGGCGGATGCGGTGGAAGCCGCCGTTGCGGGGCTGTGCGTGGACGCTGTCTGCAAGCTGCCCGAAGACGTGGTTGCTGCGCTGACTCTTGCGTATGAAGCCGAGCAAGGTGCTGCAAAAGAGACGCTGCGCCAGATACTGGAGAACGAGAAAATGGCCCGCACAGCACGCCGCCCCTGCTGCCAGGATACGGGGCTTGCCGTGGTGTTCTTAGATATCGGGCAAGACGTCTTTATAGAAGGAAACGTCAATGAAGCAGTCAACGCCGGGGTACGGCGCGCCTATACGGAAGCTTATTTAAGGAAATCCTCCCTGACGGCACTTTCCCGCAAGAACACGGGGGACAATACCCCCGCCATATTGCATATCCTCTTTGTGCCGGGGGACCGGGTGACGATTACCGTCGCGCCCAAGGGCTTTGGCAGCGAGAACATGAGCAGGCTGTACATGCTCACCCCAAGCAAGGGAGTGGAAGGGGTGGCGGACGCCGTTGTGGAGACCGCGCGCTTAGGGGCCGCCAACGCGTGCCCGCCCGTGATACTCGGCGTGGGAATTGGCGGCACAATGGAGGCCGCGGCGCTTTTAGCCAAACGGCTGCTGCTGCGGGAGATCGGTTCCAATGCGCAAACGCCGGAACTAACCGCTTTGGAACAGGAAACTCTTATGCGCATAAACGAACTCGGCATAGGCCCCATGGGGTTGGGAGGGAAGACTACGGCGCTTGCCGTGCATATCGGCGAACTGCCCACGCACCTCGCGGGCCTGCCTGTAGCTGTAAACATTCAGTGCCATTGCGCGCGCCACGCAAGCGCCATATTGTAAAGGAGGAATACGATGCAGGCAATACGCGTTGACCTCCCGCTTTCCCAGGAAGCGATATCCACGCTGCGCGCAGGCGATGTGGTCGCCCTTTACGGCACGGCCTACACCGCACGGGACGCCGTGCACAAGCGGCTGTTCGCCATGATAGAAGCCGGGGAGGAGCTGCCCATCCCCATGAAAGGCGCATGCATCTACTACGCCGGGCCCTGCCCGGCGGCCCCGGGCGAGGTTATCGGCCCCTGCGGGCCCACCACCAGCGGGCGCGTTGACGCATATACGCCCGCGCTTATTGAACTGGGCATGAGCGCCATGCTTGGAAAAGGCATGCGAAGCGCGGAAGTAAAAGCCGCCATGCGCGGCCGCGCCGTGTATTTTGCCGCCACAGGCGGCGCGGGCATGCTGATCGCCAGACATATAGTTAAAGCCGAAACCATCGCCTTCCCGGAACTCGGAGCAGAGGCGGTTACAAAGCTCATGTTCGGCGGCGTCCCTGCAATCGTTGCAATTGACGCGCAGGGGAACGATTTATTCGAGCGGTAGGATAAAGCGTAACACACTTTTCACAAGCGCCGGGATATTATCCCGGCGCTGTTTTTTACCAGAAGCATGCATAATACGCCGCGATACCGCATAGTATATATGTTTACGGTAACGCGAGTTACGATGCTGTTTTGCGGCGTTTTGGCGGGGATTATGATTTTTCCTGGCGCATGCGTGCCTGTTTCACGTGGTGACCGTTACATTACAAATAACATAGAAACTTTTGCTCTTCTTTCTTCTTTATAGAAAGAAGCGGCATTCAAAAATAGGAGGGGTAAATATGACTTGGGCGTCGGGCATTATCGCCATACTCGCGGGGCTTGTGATGTGCTTTTACGGGTATCGCCTGTTTCGCGTATGGCTCGCGGTCACCGGTTTTATCGGCGGCGCTTACCTGGGCGACTACCTTGGCAAGGCGTATTTTACTGGTGAAATCTGGCCTGTGGCGCTCGCTATCGCCATAGGGCTGCTATTTGCGCTGCTCGCGTATTTTCTATATCGTCTGGGCGTAGTGCTGACCGGCGCGATCCTGGGCGCAGCGCTTATGAATCTGCTGTTGTTCACCTTAAGCGGGGTTGATGCGGGCTGGCCTATGGTGGCTGGCGCGATTTTGGGCGCGATTTTGGCCGGGATATTTATAAAGCCTTACATCATTATAGGCAGTTCCTTAAACGGCGCGTATTTTGCCGCGCTTGGCGCATACTCGCTTATACTCATGAAGGATATGACACAGGAAAACCTGTTTGGACAAAGCTTGCCCTGGTACGTACTCCTAGGTGTGCTTGCGCTGACGGTTTTAGGAATTGCCGCACAGTTTGGCCTCAACAAGGGGCGAGAGTTTGGGGACATGGTAAAGAAAACGCCGCCTTCGGGCGAATAAAAAAACATATGCCCCTTTTAAGGGCCCCTCGCAGTTGCGAGGGGCCCCGATATTTAGCCAGACGGAACCAATATGAGCAAATGAATTTGTTCTGTCCCATTCAGATGGCTACACCGCCACTGCTTCCCCCGCGCCCAGCAGCACAACATAGCGTTCCTTCACCGGAAGGCTGGAAAGCGACGAAAGTGCCTCCGCGTAAAGAGAAATCTGCCCCAGGTGCTTTGTTGCCGCGTCAGCCGGGGTTTCGTGCGGGAGCAGCGCGTCCGTCTTATAATCCAGCAGCACCCACCCGCCGTCTTCTAAAAAGCAGCAGTCGATCACGCCCTGCAACAGCACCTGTTCGCCCATGCCCTCCAGGGGCAAACGCTCCACATCCACATTGACGGAAAACTCCAGCTCCCGTTCCACACGGGAGGAAGCACGCAGCCTAAGCCCCAGCGGGCTCTTTAAAAACGCGGCGATATCCCGCGCATCCACAGCCTGCGCCTGATGACCGGAAAGCAAACCCAGCTGTACCATGCGGTTGATTTCGTCCCGCACAAAAGAAAGTGCGTCCCCCGCAGGTACTTGGGTCAAGCCGATCTCCTTGAGTACGGCATGTGCGTAAGTGCCGCGCTGCGCGCCCGTGATATGTGCCCGTTCGCGCGCAAACGCAGGCGCTTCCCGCAGAGAGACGGGGTGTGCGTGCATCAACTCGCTTACGCTGCGCTTGGTGGGGATTCCGGCCGCTGCCATGTGCGGGTACGACCAATCGAAGCGCTCTTTGATGATGGAAAGAAGCCGCGCTTGTTCCTCCCTCTCCGGCTGCGGCAACTCCTGCTGTGGCGCGGTAAAGCCGGATATGGCTCCCCGCGTGGTGAACCGTACGGGTAGCTTATCCGTCTGCATGGCTACAGGTAGCAGCCAGGAAAGTGCGCTTTTCGCTTTTGAGGAGTAGGCGGGAGTCAGCTCTGTTGTTTGCAATTCCCGCGCCGTTTCCCACGCCTTTTTCATGCTGCCGATGAGCACCAGGCGGTTTTTGGCCCGCGTCATACCCACATAAAGTATGCGCATTTCCTCGGCAAGCTGTTCGCGCAGAAGCCTGTTTGTAATGGCCTGCCGAAAAAGCGTATCCCGCCGAACATGTCCCACCCGCACCCGCAGCCCCAGTCCCAAACTGGGTTCCGCCACGATATCGTCCCGCTCGGTAAGGCGGTTAAAGCCCTGGCCTAAGCCCGCGCAGAACACCACGGGAAATTCCAGGCCCTTGGAGGCGTGCATGGATAAAACGCGCACCACGTCCGCAGCACCCGCCTGCGCGCAGCCCAGCTGCGCCGTGGCCGCCGCCTTGTCCATGTACTGCAAAAAGCTCCACAGGTCCAGCGGAAAGCCCGCGTTCGCATACGCGCGGGCGCGTTCAATCAGCGCGTCCAAATTTGCCTGGCGTTCCTTGCCGTTCGATAAGGCGCCCACGCAATCATAATACCCCGTTTCATCCATCAACCAGGCGATCAGCTCCGGCAGCGGCAATAAAAGCGATTCCTTTTTGCATTTAGCCAGCAGAAGAATAACCTGAAGCGCGTGCGCGCCAAGCGGCGTATCAACCTGGCTGCACATTATCAAACGGTCAATCCAGGCGTCCGCATTGAAATCGGTTCGCAGCGCAATCAGCTCTTCCATTGTAAAATGGAACACGGGCGAGCGCAGCACGCTGAGCATGGGAATATCCTGCCGCCGGTTGTCGATGACTCGCAGCAGATTCAAAAACACCTGCACCTCGATGGCATCGAAATAGCCGCCTGTCAGGTGCACATACGCGGGGATACCCATTTTCGCAAGCGTCTGCGCCCACGCTTCCGCCGCTCTGCGCTGCGCGCGCAGCAGTATGGCAAAGTCCGAATATTTGAGCGGGCGCATCCCGCCGTTTTTGTCCGGGCAGGAGGCAGTTTCCATCAAGTCCCGGATGCGCCGCGCGGCAAGCATGGCTTCGGCTTCCACGTCGTTTATGATATACGCTTCCTCTTCCTCGCTTGTTTCTTCCTTTGGTTCCGCGTCGTCCGCCGGAATGTCTTCCTCCTCCGGCTTATCCTCCGTCTTTTCCTCCGTTTCCTCAGGAACTAGAGCTGCGTCCCCACGCTCGATTACGTGGCACTCCACGCCCGCAAGCGTGCTGTCTTCGGGCATATTCTCCGGACACTTGAGCGCTGCAGCGTCATCATAAGTTAGCTCTGCGACTTCCCCCGTCATGACGCGGGAAAACACGGCGTTCACGGCGTTAATCACCGGGCGTTCGCTTCTGAAATTTGTGTTGAGATGGATCTGCCTGCCGGGCGCGCCGTCTTCCCCCGTGTAAGTATCCAGTTTATGCAGAAACAACCCCGGGTCAGCCTGACGGAACCTGTAAATGGATTGCTTGACGTCCCCCACAAGGAACACGTTATCCTTTCGGCGCACAGCCTCGATGAGGCATTCCTGTATGCGGCTGCTGTCCTGATATTCGTCCACAAAAATATAGCGGAAGCGGTTCTCCAGCGCTTTTCGTGTTTCTTCCTCCTCCAAAGCGCGCAGCGCCAGATGTTCCATATCCGAAAAATCCACCACGCCATGCCCGCGCTTGAGTTCCGTGTACCTTGCGTCTACATCCCGTGCAAACGCGCATAGCGCCCCCACTTGCGGGGATATGGCGCTGAAAAGCTCTGCTTCTTCCTCAAGCGGGCGCGCAAGCAGCGACTGCTGGCGTTTGATTTCCTTTTTTGCTCCGTCCCGCAGCGCATTCACGCGCGCTTTTGCTTCTTCATCCGCCCCGCGCGGCCACGTAAAGCGCGGCACAAAGGAAACGGATAGCAGCTGCGCCCGGTACTGCGGCAGCGACTGTATGTGTTTTAAAAGCAGCGCGCCGATCTGAGAAATCTCCTCATCAAGCAGGGAACGCGTTCCGGTATACTCGGCAGGGATCAGATCGTATGCACGGCGCAGGTTCTGATAATGCGCCTTCACTTCAATCAAAAGGTGCCTATGCAGCGCAAACAGCGCTGGGTGCTCCATAAACTCCGCGCCGGTGAGCGAATACTGCGTTTCTGCTTGCGCCAGCCACCCCCAAGGGTCGGGCTGGGCCATCAAAAAGCGGTGGAGCTTGAGCGTATGGGAAAACACAGCTTCCTCGCCGCCCACCCCGTGCAAAAGCGCCCCAAACGCGGCATCCTCAAGTTCATACCGCTTCGCCGCCGTTTCCTCCAGCGCCTGCTGGAGCAGCATGGAGGACTGTATTTCATCCGCCGGGCGGAAGCCGGGGTCCAGCCCCAGGCGGTGGAAATTGCGCCGGAGGATATACAAGCAGAATTTATGCAGCGTGGAAATATTGGCGCGGCCCACGGAAAGCGCCTCGCGCCGCAGGCGCGAAGCCGCATCGGGATCGCCTTCCTCCAGCGCGGCCTTATGTAGGCGCGCGGCAATGCGGCGCTTCATTTCCTCCGTGGCGGCTTCCGTAAACGTCACCACCAGGAACTGATCAATGTCAGTACCCGCGCACACAAGGCGCACGATCCGCTCGGTCAGCACGGCTGTCTTGCCGCTGCCTGCGGCGGCGCTGACCAGGAGGTTGACGTTTTCGGTTTGTATGGCGTCCTGCTGCGCTGTTGTCCATGGCATAGGGTTTCCTCCTTTTTTGGAGGCTGCGCCTCCAAGCCACCGCTTAGGGGCGTAACGCCCCTAAGAACCCTTTCTGAAAACACCTTTCGAGGGCGTTTTCTGGATAGGGATTCCCAAGGGATGTCCCTTGGGGGTACGGGCAAAGCCCTCGTATTGTTTTGTCTTAACTGTCCAGCTCTTCAAAAAATTCTTGCTTGCTGCGCTTTTTCACGTTCCGCACGCGGCAGTTTGGCAGGCGCGCGTCGAACCTGCAGACGCTTTTGTAATCGCAATATGCGCAAGCGGTGGATTTGCCCATCTTGACGGGGGCGGCGGCGATACGGCCGGATACGAGTTCCGCGGCGATTTCGCCGGTGCGCTTTACGGCAAAAGAAAGAAGCTTCTCCATCTCCTCGGCGCTCAGCAGCCGCGTATGCTCTTTCACGCTTGCGTCCTTCTTGCGCTGCAAGCCGTCCACCACTTCGGATGCGCCGGAAAGATCGCGCTCCATGGCGGAAAGCGCCATATCGTCACGCTGGAGCACGCCGATCAGCCGCATTTTCTTTTTCAGCTTTTCTTCCTCGCCCCCGTTGGCGACAGGGTCAAGCACCGGCTGGTAGAACGCGCCGGCAGGGGAAGCGCCTTCGGCTTTGGCGGCGGCGGCAAGGTAGACAGGCAGCTGCAGCTTGAGGCCGTCGGCCACATCGGAATAGGTAAAGCCCCGGTCGCCCGTCTTATAGTCCACCACGCGGATCAGGCGCTCTCCGTTTTTTTCGGCAACATCCACACGGTCGATAGCGCCGGAAAGCAGCAGCTCCCCGCCATCGGGCAAAGGCACAGTAAGCGGCGGCATTTCCTCATCAGGCCCGAAGCGCAACTCCAGCCCCGCGGGCCGGAAGTCCCCTTTACGGAAACTTTCACAGAGCGCCCAGGCGGTTTCCCGGACGGCGGCGATATAGAAGGAGGAAAGCGCCCGGGCGCGCGGGGTCGCAATGAGCATCCCCTCCTGGTAGCGTTTGAGGCAATCGGGCAAAATCTCATCGAGCAGTGCCTCGCAATCCTCCCGCGTGATATCCGCCCAATCATAGCGGCGCTGCGCTTCCCGCACGAAGGCTTCGAGCGCCATATGCGAAAAGCTGCCGATATCGGATTTCTTCTCTTTGTATTCCCTGCGCGGGAGGGCTTTGAGTCCGTACTGCGCAAAGTGCTGGAATGGGCAGACGCGGAATGTTTCAAGCCTGCTCACCGTGCTGAACATCCGTTTTCCGTACAGCTTCCGGGCAAGCGGCGCACCAAAGGAAGGCGGCACGGTGGGTTCGCTCGCGAACGACTCCGCCTGCATCAGCCGCGCGGTATAGGACCCGTTTTGTGCAAAATATGCGCGCAGCGCAATATGCAGCGGGTCCGTGACGTTTAAATCTTGCAACAATTGCAAAAATCCGCTTTGCGGGCTCTGAGGCAGCGTCTTTGTTGCGGTGGACTGCTCGGTACAATTGGGGAACAGCTCACGGATACGGTCTACTAGGGCGGCGGGCAGCAGCTCGCGCTTGCCGTCCGAGTAGGAAAACCCGAACCACAGCCGTTCGCCTGCGCGCGAAAGTGCGCGGTAAATGGAAAGGCGATCCAACTGCGCGCGGTAAACGGTGCTGCCCCAGGGGGCAAGACCCAGACCCGAAAGCGCGTTGAGTTCGTTATCGTCTATGATCTCTTCGTCCATGCGAGGGGCGGGCAGCAGCCCTTCGTTGCAGCCCAATAAGAAAAGCGCGCGCACCTCACGGCTTCTGGTCCGGTTGAGATCGCCAAAGAGCACCTGATCCGCCGTGGCGGGGATAACGCCCACCTGATAGGCGGAAAGGGCCTCGGTCAGCACCTCTATATACTCCTGGTTCCCCATACCGGCCTCGCCCAGTATGGCGTAAAGCTGCTCAAACAGCTGCATGAGCACATCCCAGACCTGCGCATGCTCTTCCATCAGCGCGAAGCGATTTTCCTGGCGAAGCTGTTCCACGCTGTGGAGCAACTGCCGCTCTACGTGCAGATCCTTCAGGTAGCCATAGAGCGCCTGCGTTTTTTCGCCTGCGGTCTTGCACGCCAAACCGGCCCTTAGCCGGAGCAGCGGCTCAATGAGCGTAATTCTTGCACGCTCTGCGGCTTCCTCCTCCGGCGGGAACGGCGCTTCAAACACTTTTCCGCCCAACAGGCCGCGCCGGAGCGCGTAGTTTTCAAACGCTTCGGCATCGTCAAACGTGACGCCCGCAAGGCCGGTCTTTAAAATGCGTAATAGCTCTGTGCGCGGCAACCCGCCCGCCGCGCGGGCGGCGGAGAGCATCAGTTCCACGCTGGGGTGGCCCTGCATGCTGCGGCGTGCGTCCATAAACAGCGGGATATTCCTTCTTGCAAATGCGCGCGTTACAATGTCTGCGTAGGCGTTTAAATCCGATGCAATCACGGCCATATCCCGGTAGCGGATGCCGGAGCGGGCGGCGGCAATTACGGCGTCGGATAAAGCTTCCACCTCGCTTGCGCGGTCCACCGCGCCAAGCAGCGACACTGCCTCGATCTCACCTTTGTACGGGTGCGCGGTATAGACATACAGGGATTGTTCCAGACGCACAAGCTCCGGGTGCCGGTTCCCATGAAACGCGGGCAGCTCCGTTGTTTTCACGCTACAACCCAGCGAATAGGCAAGCGCGCTGAGCCGCTCATAAACCGCCCGTTCGGGCGCAAAGAGCGAAGCATCCGGCGCCTGTTCTTCCGGGTCCATACACAGCGTGATGGTCAGAGCGTTCGCGGCCAGCATCAGCGACTGTAAAATTTCATAGAGCTGCTCGGTTAAAAGCTCAAACCCGTCGATATAGATATCCGCGCCGCGCAGCATGGAGGATGGGATGCGGTCAATGAGCGCGCGCTTCGCGCCCTCGCTGTCCAAATAGTGCTCATCCAAGTAGTCCTGCGTGGCACGGTAGAGAATGGCGATATCATGAAGCTTTGCGGGCAGCACGTCGCCCGCGGGCAAACCCTCCGCCGCTTTTTCCAGCATGTCCGGTGTGATCAAAAACTGGCGGCATTTTGTGAACAGCGCGTCCATATGCGCGGCAAAGCCCGCGCGCCGCGCAACGGCGGAAAACACGGTAAGATTGGAATATTCCCGGTGCACCGCGCGCCGCACGATCATACGCCGCCCCTGGGCGCTCAGGTGTTCCCGCGCGTCGGCCGCGGCTATGCGCTCCGCCAGACGTTCAAAGCTCAACACCTGTATGCCCAACAGCCCGTTTAAGTCGGCCGCAAGCGCCCGCTCCGTCTCAAATGTAAACTGCTCCGGCACAAGCAATATGGCGCGCTTGAACTGCTGCCTGAGCGCGGAAAGCTCCCGTTTGATGAAATGCGTCTTCCCCGAGCCTGCGCGGCCCAGCAAAAAGCGGACTTGTGCGGGCATACTTCCTCCTTAAAAAGCGCCGAGCGCAGCCTTATGCAGCGGCGTGTACAACATGCGCCCGTCCACGTTTCGGCTTTCAAACAGCACGAGGCGGTTGGCCGTGAAAGCCACGCCCTCCTTCGCGTCCGCCAACAAGGTCGAAAGCGCCTCCGTATCCTGAACATCGGGCAGCGCGCGCGCGAGCGTGATATGCGGCGTCAGCCGCTTGTGCCCGCCCGAAAGCGGGAACCCGCGCGATGCGAGCTCTGCGGTCAGGGTTTCGTGCAGCCTGTACAGTTCCGGAAGATCCCCCGAAAGCGAAATATATCCCGTGCGGCTGTTCCCGTGCACAAAGCTGCCATAGGAAGAAAGGCGCAACAAAAACGGCCGGATGCCCCGCACCGCCTCGTCACACGCGGCAGCGGCGCCGGTGAGATCGTTGCTTTCCCCTATAAAGTGCAGCGTTAAATGAAAATTCTCCTTTGGCACATAACGTCCCCCATTCGTTAAGGCGCGCAGCCGGTTCTGAGCGAGGATAAGCGCCCGCGTTACATCCGGCGGAACAGGTATGGCGATAAACAAACGCATGATTGAACCTCCATAAGTCGGGTATCTATATTATAGCACAGGTAGGGGCCTGTCCCCAAAGAAGGAAAGGGAGATTTGACTTGACAAAATGCCCTGAATGTGTTAAAAACTTGAATGAGCGAGACCGCTCAAATAGAACCGGCAGAGAGGAGTGATTGCCGTGAAGATCAAGAACATCAACAACCCCAAGCGCTTTTTTGAGGTCCTCAATCAGTGCCATGGACGCGTAGAACTGATTACTTCCGAAGGCGACAGGCTCAACTTAAAGAGCACGCTGTGCCAGTATATCGCGCTTACGCAGATGTTCAAGGATGCCCGCATCGACGATGTGGAGCTGATCGTTTCCGAGCCCGAAGATTTCGCCAAGCTCTTGGAGTTCCTGGTACGCGGTTAAGGGTCGGGTACAAAAGCGTCGGCTGACGCCGACAATTTTAATTTTAAAAAGTTTTGCGGAGAGTTTCCTCTCCGCTTTGTTTTTATTTTACGCAAATAACGGGCAATCGGCCCGTCTTGTGGAGGCGTTTATGCAGTATTTTGTGGTGGACGCGTTTTCAGAAGAACTGTTTACGGGCAATCCCGCAGGCGTATGCGTGTTGGATAGCCCCATATCCGCAGAGCTCATGCAACAAATCGCAGCGGAGAACAACCTGTCCGAGACCGCATTTGTGCGCGAGGAAAAGGACCATTATAAGCTCAGGTGGTTTACGCCCAGGGCGGAGATCGATCTTTGCGGCCACGCGACGCTTGGAACCGCGTTTGTCATCCGAAACTTTGTAGACAAGAACGCGGAGCAGATGCGCTTTTCAACCAAAAGCGGCATGCTGCATGTGCATGTCAGGGGCGACCAATACGCGCTGGATTTTCCCGCCCGTATGCCCAAGCCCGTCTCCGTTACACAGATGATGGCAGCGGCCATCAAAGCGGAACCCGTGGAGGCTCACCTTTCGCGGGATTTGATGCTGGTACTAAAAAGCGAGGAAGAGGTCATGTCCCTACAGCCGGATTTTGATAAACTATCGGTTCTGGAACCTGGTCTTGGTGTGATTGTAACGGCAAAGGGCAAGCAGCACGATTTTGTTTCCCGCTGCTTCTTCCCTAAGCTCGGCGTACCGGAAGACCCGGTCACAGGCTCCGCGCACTGCAACCTGATTCCGTATTGGGCGGAGCGCCTGGGAAAGAACAGCATGACGGCGGCGCAGCTTTCCGCGCGCGGCGGCGTGCTCTATTGCGAACACAACGGGGACCGCGTGGAAATCGGCGGCAAGGCAGTGTTATACCTCCGGGGAGAGTTGATGGTATGACCTGTGTCGAATCCTGTCAAAACCATCGAAAAACGCTATTAGCAATAAAGGGGGTGGGATAGATGCAGATTGACTTTAGCCGTTTGAAGGAGAGCTTTCAAACAAGAAATATAGAAGCCACATTTTTTGAAACACTGGATGCGGCCAAATCGCATATCCTCAATATCGTTCCGGTAGAATGCGCCGTAGGGATTGGTCACTCAAGTACGCTCCACAAGATGAATATGACAAATTCTCTGCTGGAACGAGGCAATACCGTCTATGATAAGGAGCTTGCAAAGGATAGCGGCGAACGCAAAGCGTTAAAGAAAAAAGCACTCTTAGCGGATTGGTACATTACCGGCTCCAATGCAGTATCCATGGATGGAAGGATTGTAAACATCGACCATAGCGGAAATCGAGTGGCGGCAATTTCCTATGGGCCGGATCGCGTCATAATCGTTGTTGGCAAAAATAAGATCGCGGCTACGATGGAGGAAGCGATCCAACGGGTAAAAAATATCGCCTGCCCGTCAAATGCAAAACGGGCAGGCTTTCATCCTCCATGCGTCGCGTTAAACCGCTGCGTCGATTGCGTTTCAGAAGAAAGAGTGTGCAATATTCTTTCTATTGTTGAAGGCCAAGTAGACAGCGAACGCATCAAACTGTTTATCGTTGATGAAGACTGTGGATTTTAAACACTTTCGCTTTTGTAGAACCAGTCAGGCATAGCGTACATCCATTATTTTTTCGGATGCGACATTGAATGTAACGGCGCATGTTCCGCCGCCCTTGGCGGCAAATGTAAGCCTGACCGTTTGCTCTGCGCTCCATTCCATCATCAACAATTCTTTCAATACGCCGCGCTCCTCCGTGATTTGTATGTCCCGTATGGAGTTCGGCGTATCAAAATACGTCAGCATGTGCTTGCCGTTCTTCAGCTCGTAGGAGACCCATTCTTTTCCGTCTTCCTTATACACGCGGTAGGCCGGGTCGGTTAGATCGCCATACGGGCTTTTCAGAAGCGCCGCAACTGCCCGCCTGCCCACACACGCCGTATCCTCTACAATCCACCATTCGTTTGCCTCCGGGATAGGTGTGCTGGTCCAGTCCGAAAGCGTGAGGCGCATCTTGCCGTCCTTTTTATAGCTAATCAGGTATGGATAATACCGTCGGAAGACTTCTGACTTTTTATACTTGGTCTGTAGGGGCTTCCCATCGACATAGATGTCCAGCTGCATCGGGTTGCGCAGCGTACACTGCTCCCACAAAAACAGCCTGGAATCATATGTGATATCCGTAATGATAAACTGCCCTTCCACGCCGTCCTCCAGCACGCGAAGTTTGGCAGGAATACTCTGCCGCACCCTTTTTAGGAACGTAAGCAGCCTATCCTTGTTGTGTACTTTGCCATTCTGATCCACATAAAACACGCCGTCCGCGATGGCTTGCTCGTACGTGTACGCCTCGGTCAGAGAAGAAAGCGGCGCATAACCGGAAAGCCGCGCCGGGTCGTAACCGCCCTCCGCTACGGTGAATGTAGCGGAAAACGGGTAATCCTTTGGTGGGGTTTTATAGGTTCCGATCCGCTTGATGATGCGGTATTCGCCCGGCTCCAGGGGAAAGTGCAAGCGTATGTCTGTGCCGGTTGTTTCCCTTTTGGGTACGATGTAGCCTATGGCGGGCCACCATATGGCGGGTTCGTCCGGATTCGATCCTATAATCTGCTGAGTATACCAGCCGTCGTTCCGCTTTTGTTCGAGGATATACTCCGCGCCATGAAGCAGCTCGCTGCGCGTTTTATTCTCTATGGTGAGGTAAAGTTGCGTCACGCCCGGACAGTAGACGGGGTATTCCGTGCGCAAGACTAAAAGGGCCTTCGCGTTGAGTTCTTTTTCCACGTACCGAGTCGGCACCCATTCCGCTTTCCATGAAGCTGCGTTTGCGGCAAGCGGGAGGACTGCAGTGAAGGCGACAAGAAACAATAGGGCGGAACAGATTTTTGTCAGACGGCAGTTTCTCATAAATCTCCTCCTATCTATGACAACTATACGAAGCACTCCGTATTTAGGATACATGGAAAGTGTCGCTATACGGCTGATATGTGATAACGCAATGCTTCCCCTCTGCTGTGCGGTAGGTCAGCACAAGCTCGTATGGCGTTTTCCATTCCATATCCAGCAGCTCTTTCAAACTGTTTTTCAAAGAAGAAAGGTTCACATCATCATTTTTGCCGTCCTGGAGTTTATAGCAAACATTCAGTTCTTCCCTGTCAAAGTAACAGTAGGCATAGTTGGCTCCACTTGCGTCATACACCATATATTTGGGGTCTATGGGGCGATCTATGAGGCCATTGGATTGGTCTTTGAGTAGCGCCGCGATTTCTTTTCGCCCCAGCTTGCGGGTATCCCTTATCAGCATCCACTCATCCACGCCCTTTGCTTTTACGCTGGTAATGTTCCGCTCGGAAAGAAACAATCCGGGTGCGCCGCTCTTATGAAACGTAAGTAAATATGGATAATAGCATGACGTAATTTGGGGCTTTGCTGCTTTACTGTCCAGTGTGGATTGCTCCAGCAAAAACCGAAAGGAATTCTTGAGGGTCTCCCCCACATAGCTTACATCTGTAACGATCAATTCCCCATTTTTCCCATATTCCAGCATTCGAAGCTTGGCTGGAACGCCCTGCTGTACCTTGGCTAAAAAGGAAAGCAGGCTTTCTTTGTTATGGAGCTTACCGCCTTTGGCCTGATGAAATACGCCTTCGGCAATCGCGCGTTCAAACGTATAGTTTTTTGTGAGCAGGTTCATCGGGGCAAAGCCGGAGAGATATGTGCTATCGTATCCGTCGGCGGAAACCTTGAAATAAGCGGCAAATAGATCATCTGGGCTGCCTGGAGTTTCCTTGCTGATAAGCTTTATAATGCGGTAGTCTCCTGGCTGCAGGGGAACGGAAAGGGAAATGGAGACGCCCCATGCGGCGTTGGCTGGGGCAATAAGGCCGATCAGGGGCCACATAACGGGAGTGCCATGCGCATCCACAAGACTTTGCGCATGCCAGCCGTCTGCCTGTTTGCGTTCGAGTACATACGCCAGGCCATAGCCAAGCATTTCTCTTGTTTTATTGGTAAGAATGAGATAAAGCTCCGTCGTTCCCGTTTCGTATGCAGGATATTCTGGTGTAAGGGTGCAGAATTTTTGCGCGTTAAGCTCGCTTTCTTTGTAGATAGTGGGCGACCATGTTTCTTTCAATGGAGCTGCGTTTGCGGCAAGCGGAAGGGCTGCAATGAAGACAGCATGAAGCAATAGGGCGGAACACAGCTTGATCAAACGAGCATATCGCATAGCAGCAGCTCCTATTCTGTTCTTTCAAATAGGACGCGGAAGATTATGGAAGTGTTGCACGAATTTGAAAAGATAGCAGAAAAGAATTAAAGTTCCCGCAGCACAAGCTCCGTCTGGCCCTGGTTGAGGCCGATTTCAAGCCGCAATACCTTCGGGTGGCCTCGATACGTTTTGCGCACAAAATCTCTTAGCGCGGTGCCGCGCTGGTAGCCGTGGATCACACGGATGCGGTATGTCGCGTTCGAGGCTTTCTTAAGCGCGCTGTCTATGCATGCTTTCGCCTGCGTTGTCGTCATGCCGTGGATGTCGAGTTCCATGATGCCCGCCTGCAAATAAAAACCCTCCGTTACTGTCGTCTCTTTTAGTATAAGCGTGAATGCAGGGCGCGCATAGGGCACAGACTGTATTTTGGGAAACATTTGTTATATAATGCCCGTAGAGCAAAACACACAAGGAGGTACCTACCTTATGAACATTAACCGATATTTGGATTACGCCGTACTCAAACCCGAAATGACCCAACAGGAAACGCGCGAGGCCATACAGCTGGGCCTGGAATATGATGTCGCCACCATATGCATTCACCCCCGGGATATTGAGCTTGCCAAAGAGATGTGCAAGGGAACAAATACGGAAGTGATCTGCGTGCTGGATTTCCCGCATGGCTGCGCGACCGCTGCCGCCAAGGAAGCGCTTGCTGGCATATACGCCGACCAGGGTGTGGCCGAAATTGATATGGTGATGAACTACGGCTACGCGCGTTCCGGAATGTGGGATGAGGTGGAGGACGAAGTCCGCCGCGTTGTCCGCCAGGCGCACGCGCGCAACGTACTCGTGAAGGTGATATTTGAAACCAGCCAGCTTACCGTGGAAGAGATTAAAAAAGGCGTGGAAGTCTGCATCAAAGCGGGTGCTGATTATGTAAAGACCTCCACCGGCTTCTACGGAGAAGGCGCCACAATGACCTCGGTTGGCGCGATGATCGAAGCGGCGCAGGGCCGCATCAAGGTCAAGCCCTCCGGCGGTATCCGTGAAAAGGACGTGGCGGAAAAGTTTATTGAGATGGGCGCAGAGCGTATCGGCGCGGGCGCGGCCTCAGTAGCCGCCCTGTGCGGGGAAAAGAAATAAACTTAAAAAGGGATTTCCAAGGGACGTGTCCCTTGGATGGGAGCTTGAGGGCAAAGGCCCTCAAAAAAGAGCGCCGGGGCGAAGTCCCCGGCGCTTATTCTGTAGTTATGATCTTGTGCTAAAACTCCGTCTTTGCCAGCACATAAGCGGGAAGCTCAGAGATGGGCAGGCGAATCTGCTGCATGGTATCACGGTCGCGCACGGTGACGGTATCGTTTTCGAGCGTGTCAAAGTCCACCGTGACGCACATCGGCGTGCCGATTTCGTCCTGCCTGCGGTACCTGCGGCCGATCGCGCCGCTTTCGTCGTAATCCACCATGCAGTGCTTAGCGAGCTTTGCATAAACGTCCATCGCCTTTTCGGAAAGCTTTTTCTGCAGCGGCAGTATGGCCACCTTGTAGGGCGCTAACGCCGGGTGCAGCCTAAGCACCGTACGTACGTCCCCGCCTTCGAGCGTTTCCTCATCATATGCGTCGCACAGGAATGCGAGCGCCACGCGGTCCGCGCCGAGAGCGGGTTCCACGCAATAGGGAACATATTTTTTCTGGTTGTCGTATGGGTCCACGTACTCCATGTTCTCACCGGAGTGCTTGGCGTGCTGCTTTAAGTCAAAGTCCGTGCGGTCCGCAATGCCCCAAAGCTCACCCCAACCGAACGGGAAGAGGAACTCGATATCCGTGGTGCCCTTGGAGTAGTGAGAAAGCTCTTCCTTTTCGTGCTCCCTTAGCCGCATGCTCTCCTGCTTCATGCCCAAAGAGAGGAGCCAGTTCTTGCAGAACTCCTTCCAGTATTCGTACCATTCCAGATCTGTTCCCGGCTCGCAGAAGAACTCCAGCTCCATCTGCTCGAACTCGCGCGTGCGGAATGTGAAGTTGCCCGGCGTGATTTCGTTGCGGAAGGATTTGCCCACCTGCGCGATACCGAAGGGAATCTTTTTACGTGTGGTACGCTGCACGTTCTTGAAGTTGACGAACATGCCCTGCGCGGTTTCAGGCCTTAAGAACAGCTCAGCAGAACTGTCTTCGGTAACGCCCTGGAAGGTCTTGAACATCAGGTTGAATTTGCGGATGGAAGTGAACTCCTTCTTCCCGCATTCGGGGCAGGCAATGCCCTCCTTCTGGATGTACTCTTCCATCTGCGCGTTGTTCCAGCCATCGGGCCGGACTTCCAGCTTGTTTTCCTGCGCGTAGTCTTCAATAAGCTTGTCCGCGCGGAAACGAGCCTTACACGCTTTGCAGTCCATCAGCGGGTCGGAAAAGCCGCCTACGTGGCCGGAAGCGACCCAGACCTGGGGGTTCATTAAAATCGCCGCATCGATGCCCACGTTGTAGGGGCTTTCCTGCACGAACTTGCGCCACCAGGCGCGCTTGACGTTGTTCTTAAATTCCACGCCCAGCGGGCCGTAATCCCACGCGTTCGCCAAGCCGCCGTAGATCTCAGATCCGGGGAATATAAACCCGCGGTTCTTGCACAACGCCACGATTTTTTCCATGGTCTTTTCCATATGTTCCTCCTGTATGATTGATTTCATAGTTTTTAAACACAGTTGCCCAAGTGGATAGAGATCTTCTTACTTGGGGGGTGCGGGGGATGGCAATCCACCGCCAGCTTCCAATCCGATTTGACGGCGTGTACGTCAAATCGGTGGAAGGACATTCCGCCATGAGCGGCATTCCAACCTTGAGAAAATCTCACAAAAAATGCCCGAAGGGCATTTTCCGTAACAATAAAAAAATTGCCCAATCCCAATAAAGGGACGAGGCAATGCTCGCGGTTCCACCCTTTTTGGCGGCAAATGCCGCCCACCTTAATTGAAAATCGGCTCCGGGCGCCAAGCGTGTATTCTGCCGCCGGGCTTGCACCTTCCCCGGCTCGCTGTAAGCAGCTTTTCGCGCGTATTCCCATCCACGCCGTATGCTTTTCTAGAATAGTATGCCTAAAACCGGCGCTGTTTGTCAAGATCCCCTTACAAACCGGGCATAAAGGGCATCGATCTTGAAAGACTAACTATTAAAAGTCAAGCCCGTAAAAGAGGAGGAATGCGAAGAGCAGATGGTTCAAAAAGGGTATAGCAAAGAAGACGCTCGTAAAGGCGCCGTGCAGGCTATCGTGATGAAATCAT
>JAEYSE010000098.1 GCA_023435025.1 Bacillota bacterium | reverse complement strand
GCATACGACCATCTAAACGACTACTTTCTCTAAAATACTTGCGTTTGGGATTCTTAAGGGCCGTAACGGCCCTTAAGCGGGTGCGGGCAGCCCGCAGCCAGATGCTTCGCTTCTCCGCTTACAACTGCACCACCTGTGTCGCCACCGCGTCAAGAAACGCGCGGTCATGCTCCACAAACAGCATGGTGGGATCATATTCTTTCAAGAGATTTTCGATCTGCATGCGGGACAACACGTCAATGTAATTGAGCGGTTCGTCCCACAGGTACAGGTGCGCCTGCTCGCACAGGCTACGCGCCAGCAGCACCTTTTTCCTTTGCCCGGCAGAGAAGGCGCGCATATCCTTTTCGAACTGCGCGCGGTGAAAATCGAGCTTTCTTAGAAGCGTCAAAAACAGGCTGACGTCCACACCCGAGGCCTTGGCGTAGGAAATGACGTCGCCAGTTAAAAAGGACGTATCCTGTGGCACATAGGAAACGGTAAGCCCGCTCGCAACCCGAAACGTCCCGGAATACGGAATGTGTTCCCCGGCAAGGAGCTTTAATATGCTTGATTTCCCGCTTCCGTTCTTACCCGTAAGGGCAATACGCTCTCCGCGCGGCACTTCAAAGCGCATGCTCTCAAACACCGTCTTCTCCCCGTAGTGGATGGAAAAGTCCCTTGCCTCCACCAGCGTTTTCGCATGGTGGGAAAGCGGGCGCAGTATCAGTGCGCTTGCGTACTCAATATCCTTTAGCAGCTTTTCCTTTTCCTCAATCGCGGCGGTGCGCCGTTTTTCTATAGCGGTGGCCCGCTTCATCATCTTTGCAGCCTTGTGGCCTACGGCGCCCCGGTCCGCGGCATGCTCCCCTATTTTTGTGGCCTCCACCCGGTCGGACCAGTTCGCCGTCCGGGCTGCGGCGTCTGAAAGACGCTTAATCTCGCCCTTGAGTCTCTCGTTTTCCTCCCACTCGAAGGCGTCCTGCTGTTCCTTGTTGGCGAACCATGTAGAGAAATCGCCCTTTACCACCTGCATGCCGGTCCTGTTGATGGCAATAATATGGTCCACGCAACCATCCAGGAAAGCGCGATCATGGGAGACCAGCAAGAATCCCCGTTTGGTCTTCAGATAGTCCGCCACAAGTTCACGCGCCCTAATATCCAGATGGTTGGTGGGCTCGTCGATGAGCAGGAATTGGCCCGGGGTCACAAACAGCGCCGCAAGCAAGGCTTTTGTTTGTTCCCCGCCGCTCAACGTAGAAAACGGCCGGAAGAGTACGTCCTCTCCGACGTTTAGAAGCGAAAGTTCACGCAGGAATTCCCACTCCAGCGCCTCGGGCGCTATCGCGCGCAGCACGTCAATGGTATATTTCTCCCGGTCAGGGACCTCATACGGAAAATACGAAAACCCCACCGGGGAAGATATGCTGCCGGAATACGCGTATTGCCCCATCAACAGCCGCAACAGCGTGGTTTTTCCGCGCCCGTTGCGGCCCACAAAGCCAAGCTTCCAATCGGTATCGAAGGTTACCGTTACGTTTTCAAACACATTTTCATAGCTGCCGTCATAGCCAAACGTCAGCGATTTAATCGATATCTGTGCCATATTGCCCTCCTAAGCATACAAAAAAGCGGCGGGAAAGCTTTCCCGCCGCTTGCATTGCAAATTAAGGCAAAACAATCAGCTGATGGAGCAAAGGCGCTTTCACTTTCCCGCGACGGCGTCGAACGGCATACTACCGCCATCGCCATCCTAAACATATTGTTCAGCGGGAAAAAATGCGCATCCTTTCACTCCTCCATGGTTGTTATTGTCAGTATACCGAGCAGACGGCATGCTGTCAAGCAAAAACCCTTTCCGGCATGCGGGGTTAACGCACCGGGTGAGCCAGCTTGAAGTTACCAAGCATTCCAAACAGGGAAAGCTCAACATACATGCGGCCATTCTTGAAAACGGGTGCTGTGGTGTAGTGTTCTTCGCCCTGATAGGTAAAGGTATCCTTGCCTGCATAAATAACAGCGACTACCTTGCCGGATTTTTTGAGCGTAAGCGTCTTTTCCTTTGTCCTGGCGGAGAAGCCAAGCTTCTTTGCCACGTCCTGCGCGGGGACAAAGACCGTGCCGTTTTCTATGATGGCCTTATGGCGGATGCTTGCGCCGTTGACCCGGACGGCGGTGCCGATCACGGAAACGTAACCGTCATATTCATCCGTAAATGCAATCACCTGATCGCCGCCAGCCTGGGCCGGATAACTGAGCGCCGCGACCTCATACCATACAACAAGCTTCGTGCCGGGCTTAATGGCAGAAAGTCGGATGGTCTTCTTGGTGTTGAACAGCCCAATCTTGGTGTTCTTCGGGATTGTGAAATACAGGTCCTGTTCCGCATTGAGCACAGTGATACTGCCGTCTCTGTTCATTGTGACCTTTTCCACTTCAAAGAACTGGCCGGCAGGGCCCTCCTTGGGCACGTTTACGATCAGCGCTTCCGCGTTGGCGATGGCGGGGTAGCTACGGGTGGTAAACGGGCTGTGCCACGCATACATCGTGCTTCCCACCGTAAGATCCTTGGGCGCTACAGCAACGCGCTTCACGGAGTCCACGATCTTGGTAGTATCGGTGATATTTAGAATAATGCTCTCATTGCCATCCTCTTTTACCACTTCCACATGTATGATATCACCTGTAATGGTAACCTTTTTGATGGTTCCTCGGATTATGATATAAGGGCTCTGGACTTCACCCATCACAGGGGTCTCCTCCGTAGCGTCGGGCAGGACGGTAGTGGCGTTGCCGATAGCGGCAAAAGCAGCCTGCCCCACCAACACGCTCAGAAGCAGCACAACAAGCAGTAAGCTTCCCAATCTTTGTTTGAGGTTCATTGAAACTTCTCCTTTTGCTTTCTCTTTGCCTTAATAACGCAGGATCCACCCACAAGGTTCCCTTCAACTGGCATGCAAATAACGGCAAAGCTGCTCTGCCGCTTCAGCTTGTCGAAAAATACCTCGCGTACTTTTTCGAATCGCCGTCGGCGATTGGAAGCTCTGAGTATACCATTCGGTGCATCGAATCGGCAAAAAAAATGCCGCTATCAGCGGCATTTTGATCCACAGAAAACCCATCGACGCGGTCCGCAGGACTTTGTCGATGGGATGGGACTTCTATATCTTTTTAAGCTTGGGGCCCTGCTTGGTGTCCTCCACCGCATAGCCCATGGCCTTTAACGTGTCACGTATGGCGTCCGAGCGTCCCCAGTCCTTGGCTGCTCGGGCGGCCTGGCGCTGTTCGAGCAGGGTAAGCGCTTCCTGCGGAAATTCCTCTTCCTTCTTCTGCGTTAAAAGCCCCAGCACTCCATTTAGCTCCGAATACAGCTTCCTGGCCGCTTCCACCGCTTCTTTCCCGCGCGGCTCGCTTACAAACGTGTTGCAGGCGCGCGCCATGTCGAATAGTACGCCAAGGGCGTCCGCGGTGTTGAGATCGTCGTCCATAGCGGCACAGAAGGCGTCCTTGTAACCCGCCAGCTCCGCAACAAACGCGGCGTCCTCCGCGGTTGCGGGGCCGATTGGAGCTTCCGCAAGGCGTTCCTTCGCGGTTCGCAGCCTTGCAAGCGCAGCAGTCGCCTGCTCAATGAGTTCACGGGAGAAATTGACGGGGTTGCGGTACTGGGCGCTGAGCATGAACATGCGCACGGCTTCCAGATCGTACTCCTTGGAAATATCGCGCACGGTAAAGAAGTTGTCAAGGCTCTTGGACATCTTCTGATTGTTGACGTTGATATACCCGTTGTGCATCCAGACGTTCGCAAAGGGCTTTCCTGTCGCCGCTTCGCTCTGCGCGATCTCGTTTTCATGGTGCGGGAACACAAGGTCCTGCCCGCCGCCGTGGATATCGAACGTCTCGCCCAGTATGGTCATGCTCATAGCGGAGCACTCAATATGCCAGCCGGGGCGGCCCATGCCCCACGGACTTTCCCATGCAGGCTCTCCCGGCTTCTGCGCCTTCCATAGCGCAAAGTCGAGGGGATCGCGCTTTTGCTCTGTCGGGTCAATGCGCGCGCCGCTTTCAAGATCATCTATGCTCTGGCCGGAAAGCTTGCCGTACTCGGGGTAACTGCGGACGCTAAAGTATACGTCGCCTTCCTCGGTTGCGTAAGCATGCCCTTTTTCAATGAGCGTTTCTACCAGCTTGATGATCTCCGGGATATGCGCGGTGGCGCGGGGGTTGACGTCCGCCCGGCCAATGCCAAGGGCGTCCGCGTCTTGATAATATTCCTGAATAAAGCGCTCGGCAAGCTCCTTCACTGTGGTGCCTTCCGCGTTGGCGCGGCGTATCATTTTATCGTCGATATCTGTGAAGTTCTGCACGAACGTGACCTGATAGCCGCGGTACTGGAGATATCTGCGCAGCGTATCAAACACGATAAACGGGCGCGCGTTGCCGATGTGGAAGAAATTGTACACCGTAGGCCCGCAGGCATACATGCCGATGCGCCCGGGGTTTACCGGCACAAGCTCTTCCTTCTTGCGGGTCATGGTGTTATAAATCTGCATATTGCCTCCTTATAGCCGCCCGCCTCTAGCGGGCGCAATGGGTAAAAAAACGCCGCCGCCCTTTAGGGATTTCCCTAATGGAGCGGCATTGCCTCTCTTTTTCCAATTCATATAGTAGAGTATGGCGCGCGCGATTGTCAAGTGCGGCAACATTGTCTTACGCGCAGATAGCAAAGAAAAACGGGCGCTTTTTTCAGGCGTGTGGGCGCCGCAGCTTTCCACAAAAGGAGCCGGGTACTCTTTTATGCTGATTTGGCTGGGTACCTGATCTTCTTCCAATTGCGTCCCGATATATGGTTCGGGCAATATGTAAACTTGTTGAAATTATACATATATTATATCATTTACATGTAGGATGAATTATGATGACCATCACAAACATATCATAAGGAGCGCCATATATGAAAAAGCGGAACATCTTAATCATTGGATCTGTGCTTTTTGCGGTTATCCTATTTGGTGTTTTGTATGTCAATTTAAGCAATCCGAAACCATTACACTTTAATAAACTTGATAGCGTTACTGATGGGGCACCTAAATGGAATCCGAATGCATACTCCGAAGATATTGATGCGGATGAAATAAAAAGTATGCTTGGGATTGATATTAAAAGCTGCATTCCTGAAGATCTCGAAGGCTATTGGATTTATGGCACAGCCAAATATTTTGACAAAAATGTATTGGAATCTATTACGCTAGGTATTCTTGCTCCTAACAATGAGCCATACTTCGGTAAAATGTTTTATGTCTCTATAGCAAACAAACAATGGTCTGATGAAAGCCATGTATTTGTCGATTGGTCCTATGATGGTAAGCAAAAAAGCTCAACAATTCATGGCGTTACTGTAAACGCCTTTATTAGAGAACCGACTGTCTCACAAAACCCCAATACCGGATTTTCGCTCGAGCAAAAAGCTGTTTATATCGCATCATTTACAATTGAAGGATATGAATATTATATTGAAGGAAGAGACGGCATAACAGAAGATGAATTCACAGACTTTATAAGCTGTGTAATAGAAAAGTATGCTTTATAGTCTTCCGTGCGCAAGGCTGTTTTTTTCCGGCCGCAGAGTATCGGCAAAGCCCAAAGGGTTTTTCTATGGCCGCATTATGGCATGCGTCGAATGTTATCTGAAGTAAACCCCCAACTCATAATTTTGATGCGGCCCCAAATCCTGTTCAAAAAAAGCCAAGGCTGGTCCGTTTCGGGCGAACATATAATATGCACCTGCTGCGCTGGCATGTTGCCCTGCCCCACCAGTATAGCCTTTTCCCCCAGCTCATTCTCGCACACGTCCATTACGATGACGCAATGCCCCGGGCTTCCGGAGAATATGAATATATCCCCCACCTGAATATCCTCTAAAGGAACGACTTCGCTTTCCGGGTAGAGCGAACGGGTACTCGCGTAGTTGAATAGCACCTGCATGTAATCGTAGAACACTTCGTAGCTTTCGTCCGGCTCCGCCTTCTTTACCGTACGGGTGGTATTGCCGTCTACCTCCAGCCGGTAACCGTCCCGCCACTTGCTGTACGGGAATTCGTCTCCGTTGGTGAGGTGGTAATTGATTTTGTCATACTCCCCGATTGAATAGAGATACTCGCACCTTAGGCGCAGCGCAGCGTCTGCGCATTGCTGCAAGTCCCTTTCCCCAACGCTTAGTTCAAGCACCGCGGCATGCCAGGCCTGTATGGCGGCTTCCTCACCGTTGTAAAGTAGAATTGGACTTCCGTCGGGCAACAGCTTTTGATTGCGCAGAAATTCCCCGTATCCGTCCGCAGGCTTCCTCTCATAGCCTTCCGGCGGGCGGAAACGGGTTTTGATGGTTTCCCCCTCGGGATTGATACTCTCATATGGGGTCGGCGCGGGTGTGGCGGCAGGAGAAGGGGTAGTAGAGACCTGTCCCGTCGCCACGGCGGCTGTTGGAGTGGGCGCGGGCAGCACTTGCGCGCAGCCAACTAGAAATACCACGCACAGAAAAAGCGCGGCATAAACGCAGTCGTACGGATAGCGCCTGTGCATTGATTGATTCTTTTTTCCCTCTGCTTGTCTCATCGCTCGTTATTAAGTTCTGGCTGCCGGTAGTTTTCGGTCATTTTGCTCATAAGCCCGCCCAGCGCAAGGGGGAACCGGTACGCGAGCTTGGTCTGCAAAGCTTGGGCCGTGCTGTGGCAGATAATAAAACTGTTTTTATCAAGGCGTTTGGCCAAACCGCGGCCCACCTTTTCCGGGCCTTCCTTCATTTCATCGGGGATGGGCAGTGGGCTTGACGACGCCGTCCTGGTCAGCGGTGGGTGCATGATGTGGAACGTCACGCCCTGCGATCTATGCTCCAGGTGCAGGCATTTTGCAAGCGACTCAAGCGCCCCTTTGCTCGAAGCATAGGGGCTGATGTTGGTAAACCCCGTCACGCCTACGCCGGAGCTTACAAAGAACACTCTGCCCCGCCTTTGCGAAAGCATGTATGGCAGCACAGCATTTGTCAGATGCAGCGCGCCGTAAAAATTCACCTCATGCACGTGGCGGAACATGTCCTCATCGGATTGCAGGAAGCTTAAGAATGTGCAGATACAGGCGTTGTGTATGGCATAGTCTATCCCGCCAAACTCCCGCACGATACGCTCAACAGCTTGTGTAACCGCCGCAACGTCCGTGACGTCACATGCAAATGGCAACAGCCGTTTTTCGTACTGCAAGGCAAGATCTGCGATATGGTCGGTTTCGATATCCAGAACCGCCACACTATGGCCGTCCTCCAAAAGTTGCCGCGCCATATAGTACCCAATGCCCTGGTTCGCGCCGGTGAGCACGACGGTTGCCATATCTGTCCCCTCCGCAACGAAATGTAGGTATGTTTCTCACTATCATACCGCATGAAACAGCGGAAAGGAATGAATAGACTGGAAATTTTACACTATCCGCGTACCGGGTGCCGCAGCACCGTCAGAAGATTCTCCGGCTTGGTCTTGAGCGGGTCTTTTAAATATATCTCGTGATGACGGCGCGTATCATTGATATCTCCTGCATAGCCGTTTTCCTCCATAAAGCGCAGCATACGTGAAAGCGTTTTTGGTTCTTCATCATAAGGGCCGATATGCATACACTGGACGCACAGCCCTTCTTCAAATTGAGTAAGCCGTGCCTTTGCGGTATCTATCCCCTTTTTACGCTCCACTTCCCCGCACGCCCAGCGGAATATTTCCTGCGTAATAAATTCCGGCTGCCGCAGCATGGAGCAGAAGCAGAACTTGTCCTTATCGTCACTTAAGAATTCATACTTACCCCCATGGGACAGCCACCACTGCCCTTCCAAAGGCGGCATGGAATATTCAAAATACCCGTCAACATCGCTTCCTGCCTTGCTCATTTTGATGGTGTAAGCAAGCGCATAGAGTAGCCCCACGCTCTGCTGGTATTCCCCTCCCGGCGTGTTGGGGTTGCCGCAGCCCTCCACCATCAGAAACTGCATGGGTGGCACAATTATGGCCGCAGGTTCCGCCTTTGGCAAGTACAGGTCCTTGAAGGCCTTTTTATAATCAAGCTTTTCCATACCCAAATTCCTCTTTTCTTTTTGACCAGCGTAACATGCGAATTTGGACAACAGCATGTCATATTTCATATTTGTGCAGCATGTTTTTTAATTTCTCCACCAGTTCCCGCCGGACATGCTCAGGAGAAAGCACCGTTATATGCTCCCCGTATGTCATCAGGTATTCCATAAGCCATGCGTTGTTGGGCATAGAAAACCGGACCAGAAAATCTCCGTCCTCTTGTCTCTCCCATTGTTCCTTTAAGAATTCTTCGCGCACGCGGTATTCCATATCCGGCGCAATGCGTACGGTCAGATCTACCATGGGCATATCGCCAAGACTCCGCTCCGGCGCCTTAAGATCGGGTAGCGGCCTTCTTTTGAACGTCTCTTCAAGTACGGCAAGTTGATCCATCCGCAAAAGCTTAAAATAGCGAAAATCCTCCCTGTCCCTGCAAAAGCCTAGCAGGTACCAGTCGATGCCGCGTAACACAAGCTTCATAGGTTCCACGGTGCGCAAGGCCGTGCCGCCACCCATGCCGCTGTATGTAAATTGAATGACGCGCTGCGCGAGTATGGCGCTTTTCAGCTGCTGAAACAACCCGCCAACCGGGCTGCGGGTTCCCCACGGCGAAAAATCCACCTCGATCCAATCGAACCCCTCCTGCCCAAAAAGCGCAGAAAGCTTATTCAGCACCGGGCGTGCAGTCTCCGGCTGAACCGCACCCATCCCCCGCAGGGAGGAAAGGATATTCTGCTGCTCATCCGCGTTCAGGTACGTCCGGTTGAATACAAAATTCTCCGTCAACCGGATGCCGCCGTTCGCGCCTTTTAGCGCGAATATGGGAACGCCCGCCTGTGCAAGCGTCTCCACATCGCGGTATATGGTACGCTGGGAGACCTCAAAATGCGCGGCAAGCTCTCTGGCTGTCATGCCTTTCCGGTTGAGCAACAGGTATACGATTTCGAACAGGCGGTCTAGTTGCATGTGTTTTACCTTCTATAACGAATTGTTCAAACCGGCTAAAACGCGCTCAAATATCCGTCCATGGCCACGGTGGTCTCTCTGGCGTCCACCTCATAGAACCCCACAGCCTCCTCCCCACGGCAGACTATCACGCGGCTGGTCATATTGGCGGCACTGCAACTGTGGTTGGGTATGATCTCAATCCTGTCACCAACCTGTAAATCAAGCGGTGTTTCGCTTTCGAGTATGCCGACTTCCTCGGAAAGGCCGGTAACGGTAAGACTCTCATATCCCACCACCCTGCCGTAGCCCGTCACGCCGCTGTTGCCGTGCGCGCCCTTGTCCAACCCCAGGCACTTGCTTCCTGCGTCCATAATCCATTTGCGATTGCTGCGTTTGCTGATGACGGTAGTGACCACTGTAAGCGCGCAGTGTTCTATATCCGCGCCCAGCGTGGTCTGTATGACGTCATAGAACACATAGTTGCCGGGGCGGATGGCGGTAATGACGCCGCTGCCTGCTTCATGGGAAAATGTCGGCGTACTGCCGATTGCCACCATATCGCAGCGGAAGCCTTCCGCGCGTATGCTATCCCTGGCCAGACTTAGCGACGCTTCCTCCTGCGCAAAGCATGTGGCAACCTGCTCCAATGATGTCGCGGCATATACCTGGCCGGGATGGCTTGCGATCCCAATAAAGCTAAGGTTCGGGCAAGACCTTGCTATCTCCCGCACATGTTCCCCCGCGCGCCCGGGCTCCACCCCAAAGCGATGAAGGCCGACGTCCACGATCAAAAGATAGTCCCACCGAAGATTGTATGGACGGCAGAAGGCATCGTAACAAAACGCCGTTTCCAACGTATCGATACTTACGACGATGGGGGCATTCTCTCCAACCTTCCGCATGCGCTCCAGGTTGCGTTCGCCCAGAAACGGATAAGCAAATACGATATGCTTTGGCGCGAGCAGGGAAAATCGCTCGGCTTCGAGTATGCTGCCCACCAGCAGCCCCGAAGCGTCCGCCTCCAATTGCAGCCTTGCGATATAGCTTGATTTATGCGTCTTTGTCATAGGGACGAGCGTTTTTCCGTTGCGGTCACAGACGGCTTGCGCTTCCTCTATGTTTCTTCTCAGCTTCTCTTCGTCCACCAAAGTGGAGGGTGTGGGCAACGCGCTTTTGTTCATATCCGCCTCCGGCAGTTTCATTTCTGTCATTATACCATTGGACGGTGTGTCTGCATGCTATAATAAACAAAACGGTTGGGGAGGCGCGCCATGGAATTGTGCTTGAGCCACATCACGCTGATCGTTAAAGACCTGACCCGCACAGGTAAGTTATTCAAAGAGCTGTTTGAGGCCGAGGAGGTTTATTCTAGCGGGGACGCCGTTTTTTCGTTAAGCCGGGAAAAATTCTTTTTGATCGGCAAGCTGTGGTTCTGCATCATGGAAGGCGAGCCTTTGCCTGAGCAGACCTACAATCATATCGCGTTTTCCGTTCCAAACGAAGCGTTGGTGCAATATGAGCAAAAAATCCGGAAGCTTGGACTCACAATAAGACCGGGCCGCCCAAGGGTAAGCGGAGAGGGCCAATCCCTATACTTTTATGATTATGACAACCATCTTTTTGAGCTGCATGCCGGGAGCCTGACGCAGCGATTGACGCGCTACGCCCAAGTAAAATAAATGAAAATGAGCGGGCCTTCCTGGCCCGCTCTGAATACTAGCAAAGGGACACTTTAAGACTCTGCCCTCAAGCACCGCTTAGGACCGTAACGGCCCCAGGAATTCATCACCGGGAACGCCCTAAAATAGGGCGTCCCCGACGAGAGGGGATTCCCAAGGGATGTATCCCTTGGGGTTTCTAGGGAGAAGCCCTGAAAAAATGTTATCGATGGTCTGAGCGGGCCCATTCTGGCCCGCTCCAATTTTACGCATTTGCTTCGCTCGCCTGCAATTCCACGTAGCACATCAAAAACGGAGCAGCGCCCTTTGCGTCGTTTTCCACCACTGGCTCGGAAATGTAGTATTCGTAGGTGCCATCCCGCTTTGTATTGTTTTCTGGCCCAAGCCCGGCGGAAAGGCAGATGCCGCCTAAATTGAGCATACCGTCCTTTTCGGAAAGATACTTTTTGCAGACGCCTTCAAATATCTGTGCGCCCGTTTCACGATATGAATCGGGCAATACCCCCAACCGCGCGCCCTTTAACATGGCGTAGGCGATCATAGAGCTGCCGCTGGTTTCGGGGTAATTTCCTGCGCGACTCGCCCGATCCACCACCTGGTAGAGCATGCCGGTTGCTCCGTCGATATACGGAACAATACCCGCAACCAGCTCGTTCAACAGACCCGAAAGCTGTACCCGTTCTTGTTTGGCGCTTTGCGGCAAGTACGATATGACGTCCACAAGCGCCACCGCAAACCACCCGATGGCCCGCAGCCAGAAACTTTTTGATAGGCCCTTTTCGTTGGCCCAGAACATCCGCTTTGCGCTGTCGTATCCGTGGTAGTAGAGTTTCTTCTTTTCGTCGAACATGTTATCCCGTACGTTTTGAAACTGACGCACGATATCGGTATAGTCCGGCTTCTTTTTAAAATCCGCTTCATACCGCGTGGCGAACACCTGCGCCATGTACAGGCCGTCCAGCCAGACCTGGTGCGGATAAATGCGCTTATGCCAGAAGTTCCCCTCTTTGGTGCGGGGCTGTTCGCTTAATTGCCTGTGCAGCAGCTCGATGGCACGCCGGTATTTTTCCTTTTGGGTTGCCCTGTACAGGTCAAACAGCACGCGCCCTTCGCAAATGTTATCCAGGTTATAGGTTTCCAGTTCGTATCTCAAAAGGCTTCCATCCTCGGATACATAATAATCGACAAATCGCTCCGCAAAGGAAAAGAACCGTTCCTCCCCCGTCTGTTCGTACAAACGGATTAGGCTCGTCATCATGCATCCGTCGATATAGTTCCAATGCGGCGCGCTGCCCTGGCGGGTCTTCTCCATGTTCCAGAGCGGGGCCTCTGGAGTGGACTGCTCCAGGATACGATTAATGTAGCGCGCAATAATCTCCTGCATGCTCAATCCTCAAACAATTCTTCCACATTTTCCGTTCTGACTTCCGGGCCTTCCACGCCCGTGATTTTGACGTTCTTTAGCGCCACGCGCCGGACGTTGTTAAAATACAGGCCTGCCTTGTGATGCGCTTCAATATGGCTCATCATGGCGGGGTACCCCCAGCCAGCGTTTTCTTTAAAGGAGAAGGATACGTTTTCGATGCACACCTCTTCAATGGGTTGCTCGGGCAGGCCATAAAAATAGCCCGCGGCGTACTCGCAATTTACGCACTCAATATCCCTAAAGTGGAATTTCCCCAGCCGCGGCGTGCGCTCGTCCACCGGCAGTTTTTCCTTGCTCCATACGTATTCGGTCTTGCCGTCCTTATCGCAGAAATAGAACATGTGGATAACGAGCGGGGTTAAGACATGCTCCATTTTGATAGTATGGAATGTGATGCCGTCTATCACCGCGTCCTTCCCGCGCCCGCGGCGGGTTTTTATTCGTAGTCCCCTGTCGGTGTTCCGGAAATAGCACTGGCTTGCGAACACACCCTGTACGCCCCCGGACATTTCGCTGCCCATTACCACCGCGCCGTGCGCGTACTCCATCAGGCAGTTGCGTATGGTGTGGTTTTTTGCAGGGGTTTTGTATTTTGCACCCATATAAAGCTTGCCGGATTTGATGGCGATCGCGTCATCCCCCACAGAAAACCGCGCGCCGATGATGTCCACGCAGTCGCAGGATTCCGGGTCGCATCCATCGGTATTGGGCGAGTCCTTCGGGGCGTTGATGGCAATGTCATAGAACCCAATCTTTCTGGAAAAGAAGGGGTGCAGGTTCCAGGCCGCAGAGTTTTGGCCCGTAACGCCGTGCAGTACGACGTCCTCGCAGCCGTTCAGAAACACCAGACGTGGGCGGCCTTCCTTCCTCAATTTGGGGTCATGCCACCATTCGCCATTCTGCGCGTTTCCGTCAATTATACCTTCGCCTATGATACGGATTTTACGTTGATGGTGTGCGGAAAGAAGCGCCATATGGGAGGCTCTCGGTTCCCCTTCCCAGGTGGCGCACTGTATTTTTTCACCGGTGGATAAACAGTCTATTTCGCCGGGCCATACGGGGTAATCCTCCACCCGCGTGCTTCCAAGCAGCACCGCACCCTTTGTAAGCTCCAGCGTCATGTGGCTTTTTAACACAAGCGGCCCGGTGCTGTATACACCGCGCGGCACGAACACCCTGCCATTTTCCTTGCAGGCGAATATGGCGCTTTGCAGTGCTTTTGTATCGTCCGTTTCTCCGTCGCCCACAGCGCCAAACAACTTCGCGTTGATGCAAGCGCTTTCCGCTTGCGTTTGAAACGTTACCGTAAACGCACCAAGCGTCGTGCCCACGGCATACTCCGTATCGGGCTTTAAATGAAACAGCGAAAATACGTTGGTATTATAAAGCGGTTCTAGAACAGCCCCGTCAAGCGTCACGCGGTATGGCGTTTCGCAATAATACGGGAGTGCGTTAAGAAGCTCAAAGCAGGCCGAAGTGGCACTGACAAACAGGCTGTGAAATTTCATGTATTGGCTCCCTTATTGAAACGGTTTTTGATGAGGTTTTTGATTGAGACAAGCAGCGCGTCATAGGCTGTGAAAAATAAGCCGTATAGGATTGGCTCAGCTCCGAGCACCATCCTATTTTCTTCAAGTCCTCCTATGCGGCCCGCGATGAGGTTGATGGCATGATAGGTGTAGGCAATCAGGAACGACAGCAGCACGCCGTAGAGGATGTTGACCCAGAAGAAATAAAACTTCTTGCTATAGAACATGATGTGCTTTTTGTACGTATCGCCGCCGTTGTCCATAAATGTGACGAGTATGCGGTTGACCATCAAATCCGTCACCGCGCCAAGTACAAGCCCCAAAGCAAGCGTCAGGTCCAATTGGTCCAGTGAGTTGATAAACAGCCCCCAACCCACAAAAAAGTATACCGCCCCTGCGAACCACGCTTTAATAAGAAGCGCTTTTACGGCAGCCGGCCACTTTTTGCTTTTTTTCACGACCTGTTCCTTTCCGGAGTATGCGCTAGTCTTCAAGAAGCTCATTTTCCTCCTCGTCCTCAACCAGGCTTTCCGCCTGCAGGTCGTCAAATTCCTCATCATCTACATACGTATTGATCTTTTGCAGTAGCCTCCTGTATACGGGAAGAAGCACGATACTCAATACCGTCAGTCCAAGCGCACCCAGGTGGATCATAGTCCAGTTCATGCTGTCCGCAATATCCTGTGTGATGGGCACGGGATTGTCTCGCAGAACCGTTTCATAAAACATGATGTTGAGGTATACGATATCAAGGAATATCTGCAGTGCTAGCAAAAAGAACACAACGCCCATCATCAGTTGAAAGCGCTTTGTTCCCCGGGCATACGCGTTTGTGAACGAGAATATCACAAGCATGGAGGCGAGCGTTATGATGAACACGTAAAGCGCGATGATTTGCGAGCTCACGTACATGGCGGCGTTGGAATGCGCCGTCAGGTGAAACGTATATATCATGCAACTGACGACAAGCAATATGAGCGGTATCGTCTGCGGCCTTCTTTTCAGGTTGACAAGATATTTGCGAATAAAATCTTTCATGGCGCATCCCTACCTTATGGCAATCCCTGTTTCTTTGTCAAAGAAATGTACTTTCTCCCGGTTGAAGCGTATGCCGATCATTTGCCCCGGCCCGTATGCGCTCCACTCTCGGAATTTGCATACGATGCGTTTGCAGCCGACCATGCCGCGCACAAGCGTATGCTGTCCCAAGTTTTCATTGAGGTCTACGGTCAGCTGAAGTTCGTCCCCCAGCTCGATATCCTCCGGCCTCACACCCAGCACGATGGGCTTGCCCACATAGGCACCAAGCCGCCCCCGCTCTTCCCCGGTAAGCTGCAATGTCAGGTACTTGTTTTTGAGGGTGCCGTCGGGGTATACGCGCACATTTAAAAAGTTCATGGGCGGCAGCCCGATAAAGCCAGCTACAAACAGGTTGGCCGGATGATCGTAAAGCTCGATGGGCTTACCGACCTGCTGGATACGCCCTTCGTTCATGATGACGATCCGGTCCGCCAATGTCAGCGCCTCAATCTGATCGTGCGTCACATATATAATGGTGGCGCCCAGACGGGCATGCAATAGCTTTAGCTCCCGGCGCATGGAACCGCGCAGCTTTGCGTCCAGGTTACTAAGCGGTTCGTCAAACAGGAACACCTTGGGGTGGCGCACGATTGATCTGCCCACCGCCACGCGCTGGCGTTGCCCACCCGAAAGCTGCCTGGGCTTTTTGTTCAGCTGATCCGTTAAACCGAGAATTTCCGCGGCTTCAAGAACCTTTTCGTGTATGATATCGGGATCTTCATTCCTCAACATCAGGCTGAACGCCATGTTTTCATACACCGTCATATGCGCATAAAGCGCATAATTCTGGAACACCATGGCGATGTCCCTGTCCTTTGCGGCGGCGTTCGTGACGTCCGCGCCGTCAATGAGCAGCCTGCCTTCCGAAATTTCCTCCAGACCTGCCACCATGCGTAGTGTGGTGGACTTTCCACAGCCGGACGGCCCCACAAGCACAATGAACTCGCCGTCCTGTATGCTAAGGTTGAAATCCGACACGGCCTGCACGCCATTTTCGTATATTTTGCTTAGGCCATTGAGCTTCAAGCCTGCCATATCAGTGTTCTCCTTGCGGCGTATTGAGCGTTTGCAGGTGTCTAATCAGCATGGTCGAATGAATATACGAGACAATGCCCGCAGCGATTAAGCATACACCCGACGCGGCTAAAAACAGAACCAGCCAGGCGTGTTCCGCGGCCGTCAGCTGTTCGAGCTTCAGAAAATGCGCGGGCAGCAGCAAAGTACGCACAAACTGGATAACACCCAGCCCACCTATGACATAAGCCCAGCTCCTGACATAGGCTTTCGCTTTTTCACTGCCTAAGAAAACGATCATCATGAACACGAGATTGTACAAAATATCGAGCCCCGTCGTCACGTCGGAAACCAGCACAGGGTTTTTGTACAACGCCACAAAATACGCAACGTTCAATGACAGGCCAAGCATACAGAGCGCGTAGGGCAGCTTATCCTGGCTGTAGCGCATCCGATCCACATTTTTCATAGGTCAGCCTCCCTTCTTTCCTTGCGCATCTGTGCCGTCTTCCACAAAAGGTTCCCCAGCAGCACCGCTGCAATGAGAAAGAGCAAGGCTGAAAGCACTAGGCCGCAATCCAGCATGAGTGTGGACTGAACGAATCGCATGCGCAGCTTTTCGGTGATCTCCCGGATGCGTTCAAAATCCAGCTGAAGGTACAGGTTTTTTACAAAAAGCACGTTGACCAGGTTGAATATGCCCACATACACCGCAAACACGGCAAACAGGCAGGAAGAAACGTAATTGGAAGCGTAGTACAGCCGCCTGCGGTGGGTCAACGTCGCAAACAGGCCGATGCACAGCAGGAATAATATCAGAGCCTCGCGCAGGAGCTGCATGTTGAATGGCTGTATCCCGTAGTATAGTTCGGCGCCCTCTACATAAAACGTCTTGCTTGTAGCGTCCGCATGGAAGGACAGGCTGTACATATCCGTCGCAAATCCCAGCGCGTACATAAACACAAGGCTTGAGATAATAAGCGCCGCAACCACGGCCGCTTTTTGTACTTTCATCTGCGCGTTCTGCATAAGGCACCTCAACTTAACTGTGATAAGGTATCGGTGCTTTGGAGCACCGCGTCCTCGGCGCCGAGACGGAAGGCCTCTAGGCCTGCGGGCCGTCTCGATAGATTTTTATTGCAGGGAAACTACGTGCCCCCGATTGGTGCATTTGGGATATCTTATAAGGATTGCTGTGCAGCATTTGGCTGCACAGCCGATCCCCAATCCCCTTCCTTATGCCGCCTGTGCTCGGGGGGTGCGGGAGGAGGAGCCCCGCGCTAAAAATCTATCGCGCCGCCGCAGGCGGCGATACCTTATGAATACGAAACACAAGTGCATGCTATTTTTGTTACGCTCCGTGCGGGGAAGGGAACCCTTCCCCGCACATCAATAGAACCAAAGGTATTTAGTTTCCGGTCATCCTCTCGTAGGCACTCCTGTGCATCGTCAGGTGGCCTTCGCCGTTGAGGGTGGTCATGAGGTACTCAATGAGCCCTTCCTTGCTCAGCAGCTTATCCTTGTTGGCGTTTTTGCCCTCGAAGCCATAGAGCACATAGTCCACGAACAAGATGCGGTCGGTATCGTTGTTGCCGTTACGGAAGGCGGTGTTGAGATCCGCGCAGTTATCGCGAATGAACTGCTCCTCAGCTTCGGCCAGGGAGAATGTGGAGGGAACAATGACCTCCGCAGGGGAAGCGGCATCCGCAGCGTTGACCTGGAGATGCTTCATGGTACCCAGTTCGCATGCCTTGAGTATGATATCCAGACCCGCCTGGCCTTTGGGATGCACGGTCTGGTATTCCATACCCTGCTCTTTGACGTAGCCGATGGGGAACGTCGCGCCCAACCACATACGGTAGTAGTTGGTATAGTTGCCCTTGGCGAGCGTCCCGAGTTCGGTAAGCGCAGCTTCGCTCAGTTTGGGCACAAGCTTGCCGCCATACATAATCTCACCATCGATCCAGGCATCGGGGCCATAGGACATCAACTGGTTGCCTTCGGGAGAGTACAGGTAGTCGAACAGCTTGAGCGCACGCTTGAGCTTTGCGTCATCCGAGGCGATGCTCGCGAGTATCGACCAACCGTCGGATTTCACGGAGCGCCAGGAGTCGGTGAACTGATAGTAGTTACCGTTGTTGTCCCAATCCGCAACCGGCGGGAGAACGGGGGTCAGGTTGAAGTCGGGGATGGTCTTCTCAATGGAGTTCAAAACCGTTGTGGTCTGGTTGTAATCGTAGGTCAGGAAGCCGAGGTTGGCCTTATTGAGGCGCTCGCGATGGTCAGAACCCGCGAGGCCAGCGGTGGACTCGTTTTTGTCAAAGTCCTGCAGGATCAGGTTTTCCTTGTAGAGCTGGTTGAGGCGCTCCAAAGCGTCCATGTTCTTTGCGTCGTAGCGGGCGTCCTGCAGCTCGCCGTTGTTATCGAAGTAGAGCCAGCCGAGGCGGGAATCAAGGCCGCGTACGCCCCAGATTTCCGCCAGACGGAACAGATCCTGTACACGGCCCATCTGGTAGCCGCGGGGGTAGAAGGGAACGGCGTCATACTCGCTCTGGCCGGTCAAAAGCTCGGTGTTGGCGAGCACGCAGCGCATGAGCGCCACCAGTTCGTCCGCGTCGTACGCGGCGTCCTGCCCGATGAAGAGATCGGAACGCTTGGCGAACGCGCCGCCATATGTGCTGTCAATATGTGCCTTTAGCACCTGTACCAGGCCTGCGCCGTCCATCTTAGGCAGCTCGTTCTGGGCGGTGATGACGTTCTTGGTGTATGCCTTGCGGATGGTCTGCGTGCCGCTGCCGTCGGCTTTGGCCACGGTCAGCTCCACGTTAACGGATTCCGGCATATAGGGCTTGTAGAAGGGTTTGACGGTCCTGTCGGTGTTGTACACGGCGGTATCGTCGTCAAGAAGCTTCTGTACCCAATCCGCGCGCAGTATGAACATACGCTCGATATCGTCATACCCGTCGAAGTAGGGCGCGTAGTAGATGTGCCCGTCGCCGGAAGTGATAGAGGTCTTCACAACGCTGTTGTTATCCAGGAACGCCTTGAAGTTGGGCATGATGTCAAGGTATTCGTCCAGCTTGACGTAGGTGTTGTTCAGCGTGCCTTCCTGGTTGAGATCCACCGAGTTTCCGACCATGATGTCCACGTTCGCGAAGTTCTGCGCCTGCAGTGTGGTAAAGGAGGCGCGCACGTCCTTTGCGTCGGTGGGCGTTACGTCGTTGATGGTAAAGTTGAGCCTGCTCTGGAGTTCTTCCCATACGGGTTTGAAGTCGCCTTCGCGGTAGGTCTTGCCATTCGCGGCGACATACTCGCTCTGCGGCCTGCCCTCTGCACCGTCAACGGTGTAGCGCATGTATACGGTATTGTTGTAGAACACAGAGAGATTCAGCGTTACGGCCTGATCCGTAGCCAAGGGATCCGCCACGGGAGTTGCCGTCGCCTCGGCCGGAGCGGGGGCCTTCGTCGCCTCCGGAGTAGGGGTCACTTCCGTATTCACTTTCACGCAGCCCGATAGAATACCGGCAAGCATGAGCACCGCCATGAGGATTGCCATGGTGCGTTTCATTTTCGTCAACCTCCTATTTATTAATTACGGCCCTGACGGCCAGTAAAAATGTCCTCGTGTTTCTGAATGTGCGCTGACGGCCGGAGCAGCCGTTCGCTATTCCTTTACACCGCCCACGTTCACGCCGGTAGCAAAGTACTTCTGAATATACGGGTAGATGATAATAATGGGAATGATGGCGCAAACCACCATGGCGTATATGATGGAGTTGGGCGCGTAAACCGTTGTGGCGGGCAGCTCCACACGCATGATTTCTTCGAGCTTATCCCGGATATATACCTGCAGCGGCCACTCGTTGCGGTTGCGTATCATAGTACGGGCCCAGAAATATCCGTTCCAGCGGCTGATGCCAAAGAAGAGCCCGACGGTTGCGATTGTGGATTTGGACATGGGGATGTACACGCGGGTTAAGAGCTGCAATTCCTTTGCGCCATCGACAATGGCCGCTTCCTCAATTTCCCGCGGGACGTTTTCAAACGCGTTGCGTAACAGCACCACATTGAACGCGGCCATACCCATGGCAATCACCACCAGCCATTTGTCGTCCATAATGCCCATCGTGCCGAATATGTTTTGCGTGGCCTTGTAGTTTAGGAACTGTGGCACAAGGCCCGCCGAAAACCACATGGTGAACACCAGGAAGAAGTTGAAGCCGCGCCGGAACACCAGCCTGGCTTTGGAGAGCGCGTACGCGCCCAGCACCGAAGTGCCCAGCGTCCAAATCGTGCCGTAGAACGTCACAAACAGCGTGTTTGCGTAGCTGATCCAGAAGCGCTTGGTCAGCAAAACCTCTCTAAATGCGTCAAACTGCACGTCCACCGGGAACAGCACGACTTTGCCCATGTAGTACGCGTCCCTTCCGCTCAACGACGCGGAAATGGCGTATACGAACGGGTAGAGGCAGAACAGCGCAAATATCGTCAAAAACGTATAGGAGAGGAGCTTAAATATGATCTCCGTGGTATCCAGTCTCTTCATACTCTCCTCCTTAATACAGCGACGTGTCGGACGCTTTGCGGCTGATCATGTTGGCGCCCACCACCAGCAGCATGGACGTCACGGCGTTGATCATGTCCGCAGCGGAAGCAAGCGACTGGTTGGTCTGCCCCCCTGCCTGAATGCCCGCGCGCTGGAATACGTAGGTGGAAACGACGTCCGCCGTGCTATACGTATAGGAGTTGTACAGCAACAGCACCTTTTCATAGCCGATTGTTAAAAGTTGCCCCACCTGGAGTATCAGCATGATGGTGATGGTGGAAAGTATGCCGGGCAGCACCACGTACTTGATTTGCGCCATTTTGGATGCGCCGTCGATACGGGCAGCCTCATAGCTGGTTGGGGATATGCCGATAATGGCGGCAAAGAACACGATGGAGCTGTAACCCGCGGTCTCCCAGATGCCGGATACCTGATAGATGGCCCGGAAGTACTGCGGCAGGTAGAGCATGCCGGTCGCCGCTGCCTCCTCTGGTATCCATCCGATTTTCATGAACAATTGAGAGAGTATGCCGGGCTCGGAAAACGCGCTTCCGGCGCTCAAAAGCATCTGAACAAGGGTGGTGATGACGACGGTGGAAACAAAGCGCGGCAGGTAGGTTGCGATCTGCAATATGCTGCGGGCGGCGTTGGATTTGATTTCGTTAAAGAGTATCGCTAGCAATATGGGGATGGGGAACCCAAACAGTAGGCCGTAGAAACTCAGCAGGAACGTATTGCGGAACGCCTGCCAGAAGCCTGTAGCATCGGACCCGGCGACAAGGCTGTAAAAATTCTGGAAGCCCACAAAGTTCCGGTCCAGCACGTTCTTGGTGGTATCGTCGATTTTAAAGGCCGTAATCAGCTCATACAGCGGCAAATACCGCCAGAACAGGAACACGAGTATCAGCGGCAGAAGCATCAGGTACAGCCGCCAGTCCTTCCTGACGCGGCGCAATATGATCTTCCAATAATCGCGCTCGAGTTCATCCTGTATGGTCAGCCTGATTGGGTCCTGGGCTTTACGCATGCTGCCGCCCCTCCTCCTGAATCCTGAGCAAATAATGTTTCTGGTCTTCAAACAGCCCGTTCTGCCTGCGCGCGATGAGCACGGCTACAATGCCGATCACCGTACTCAACGTTTCCACGGACAAATACCGCACGAGTAACGCTACAAAGGGCATTCCTTCTAATACAGCGGCAAGTATCGCCCGGCCAACGTTCATGGCGACATATCCGCTTAGTGCAAACAGCACCGTATACAGAGCGCTTTTTCGCACCGCTTCCTTGCCGATTTTTCTAAACCAGACAAGGTTCAAAGCGATACAGGCGTTGCCTAAGGTGTAAATCAAGTACGTGCTCGGCCCGCCCTGATTGAATATGCAGTAGACGAGCCCGCCTACAACCGCGTGGAGCACGCCGTACGCGCCCCAGCGCATCATTACGATTAAAGAAATGGGCAGCACGACGGAAAGCGTGAACACTTCGCCCGGGAAATACTGGAGCGCTAGGCTGTTCAAAAACTCCAGTCCGCACAGGATTGCTCCCAATATGGTGAGATCGATGCACATGTAGCGCTTAAGGCTCATACGTTACTCCCAACCTTGACAATCCGGCATACGCCGTACTACACTCACCCTAGCAAAAACTCGGAGGCGCATATGCACACCATCCGCCTGAACCCTTCCTGCTCCATACAGCAGGCCATCGACTCCGTGACGCCCGGCGATTCGGTAAAGCTTTTTCTTAGCCCCGGCGTCTACCATGAAAAGCTTGTTATCAACAAGCCGAGCCTGACGCTCATTGGAGAGGGGGACTCCCCCCGGGACGTCGTCATCACAAACGATGATTACGCCAACAAGCTCCATCCCGCCGACGGGAAAGAATACAACACATTTCGTACCTATACCGTGAATATCATTGCGCCCAATGTGGCGCTTAAGGGTCTATGTATTGAAAACGCCGCCGGCGATCCAGTAAATAAGGGACAGAGCGTTGCGCTCAGCGTGTATGCTGACGGTGCTCTGGTTGAGGACTGCGTGCTCAGTTCCACGCAGGATACGCTGTTTTGCGGGCCTCTGCCCGACGACCTGGTGATACGTTACGACGGTTTCCTCAAAGACGAGGAACGGTACCACGAAGGGGAAATGCTCCAATTGTTTTACAGGTGCCAGATTCAAGGAAGCGTGGACTTTATATTTGGGTGCGCGAATGCTTGGTTTTATCAGTGCGACATCGTTTCTGTGGACGATACGCGGAAAACTGGTTTTGTGGCCGCGCCCGCCCATTCGCTCAAGCAGCGCGCGGGCTTTTCGTTTGTAAATTGCACATTCCGTCATACGGGCTGTGCCGAAAGCTCTGTTTTTCTTGCCCGGCCCTGGCGGGACTTTGGCAAGGCTGTTTTTGTGGATTGTGCGCTCGACGCGCACATCCGGCCCGAAGGTTTTGACAAATGGAACGATACAACGAGGGACCGCACCGCCCGGTTTTCCTTTGGCGGGTCAACGTCTTTGCCTGGCGCAGTACCCTGGTCGAAGCGGCTTGCGGATACGGATGCTCTTTTACTGCGCGGGGACTGCGAACGCTACTTTTCTTCCCGCAGCGTCACCGTCGTTTCTCCATCGAACAAATAAATGCTCTCATAGGGGATATAAAAACGGCAGACGTCTCCGGGCTTGGGCTCATCATAAGGGGAAACCTTTAATATCAGCTTGTGAACCCCAATATTAGCATAGACGTTGACGTTGTCCCCCAGGAGTTCTGTCAGCGTTACTTCCGTTTCCAATGTTACGCCGTTTGCATGCAAACCCGGCTTTACCAGGGAGACCGCCTCCGGCCGGAAGCCGACGATAAGCTTTTTCCCTTCATAAGCCTGGCAGGTACGGGGGAATGCGCCGCGCAGATCGAACACTACGCTGCCGCCCGTTTCGCGTAGGAACCCACCCAACGCCGTGCATTCCATAAAATTCATGGGCGGCTCGCCTATGAAACCGGCCACAAACTGGTTGGCGGGGCTAAAGTACAGCTCGTGCGGGGTTCCGACCTGCTGGATGTAGCCGTCCTTCATGACGACAATTCGATCCGCCATCGTCATGGCCTCGGTCTGGTCGTGCGTGACGTATATGGTGGTTGCCCCCACCTTGCGATGGATGTGGATAAGCTCCGAGCGCATGGTTACGCGCTGCTTGGCGTCCAGATTAGAGAGCGGTTCGTCCATCAAAAATACTTCCACGTGGCGGATAATGGCGCGGCCCACTGCCACGCGCTGCCGCTGCCCGCCCGAAAGCTCCCTTGGCTTGCGGTCCAGATATTCGCTCAGACCCAATATTTTAGCGGTGCGCTTGACGCGCCCCTCGATGATGTCCTCGTTGATACCTTTGAGCGTAAGGCCGAACGCCATGTTTTCATACACGCTCATATGCGGGTAGAGCGCGTAGGACTGGAACACCATGGCGACGCCGCGCTCGCGCGGGGACTTGCTGTTAGCGGGTTCGCCGCTGATATACAGCGTGCCGTCCGTGATTTCCTCCAAACCCGCAATCATGCGAAGCGTGGTGGATTTACCGCAGCCGGAAGGGCCTACAAACACCACAAACTCACCCTTCTCGATGTCAATGCAAAAATCGTGCACCGCATGAAAGCCGTTGTCGTATACTTTGTTGATGTTATCTAGCTTCAAGTGCGCCATCTAATCGCCCTTCCGCATGTATTGCCTACTTGTTCCGCTTACAGAAGCTGCTCCATGGGGATATGGTCCATATCCGTAAATGTCTTGTTCTCCCCGCACATGCCCCATATGAACGTGTAGTTGCTCGTGCCCACGCCCGAATGCAGCGACCAGCTCGGCGAAAGGACCGCCTGTTCATTGCGCATCACGATGTGCCGGGTCTCGTCCTTGGTGCCCATCATGTGGAATACAATATTGTCGCCTGTTAAATCAAAATACAGGTAGACTTCCATGCGCCTTTCATGCGTGTGGCAGGGCATGGTGTTCCATACGCTGCCGGGGTCTAATACCGTCATACCCATGACGAGCTGGCAGGACTCGCACACCTCAGGGTGGACATACTGATAAATGACGCGTTTGTTGACGTTGATAACCTCGCCCATGGGCACGGCATTCGCATCCTTCTGCCCGATGATGACGGTTTTGTACTTTTTATGTGCGGGGCAGGAGTTGATATAGAACTTTGCCGGGTTCTGCGCGCTTAACGAGCGGAACTCCACCGTCCTTGTACCCATGCCGATATAAAGCCCGCCGCGGCTGCCAATGTGGTACACTTCCCCGTCCAATACAACTTCGCCTTCACCGCCGATGTTGATAACGCCCATCTCGCGCCGCTCCAAGAAATACTCGCTGCCGAGCTCCTTTGAGGTCTGCAGCGCAAGAGGGGCGTGTACGGGCATGGCGCCACCCGCTATGATACGGTCCTGGTGCGAATAGGTGAGGACGATTTCATCCGCTTCAAATATGGAAGAAATCAGATAATGTTCGCGCAGCAAAGCGGTATCGTACCTGCGCGAATCCGATGGATGGTTGCTGTAGCGGATGTCGAATTTCATAGTTGTGTCGCACCTTCCCATTTTTCGTTGATAAACCGTATGCTTCCGGGGATATCTGCCCCGGTTGTGCCTTCGAGTATAAGCACAGCGTCTTTGTTATGGCGTTTGATTGCCTTGAATATGGCCGTAAAGTCCAGCTCTCCCTTTCCAACCGCGCATTGCGCCGGGCCGTCTTTTGTAAACGTGCAATCCTTGATGTGGAAACAAGATATCCGGTTGCCGAATGTTTCGATGCCTTCATGCAGAATTTCGAGATACGCAGAGGCATTGGATGCGTCTAAAAAATTGTAAATGTCAAATATGATTCGGAGGTTTTCGCACCCAATTTCGTCCGCCGCGCGCTTTAATGTCTTAACGTCGTAGCACACATGCCCGCTTGCGCCCTCAATACCCACTTTTGCGCCTTGCCGCTCCGCTTCCCGGCACAGATCCCGGAACGTAGTTGCCACCGTATGCAGCGCTTCTTCCGTGCGGTTTTGGGGATGATAGGTCCATTTATCATCGTTGTAGGAGCCGGTTTCAGAGCCTACGATTCCACAGCCCAACAACCGTGTATGCTGGAGATATTCCTTGAATATGGCGGCTCCTGTTGCGCGTTTTTGTAAATTGCTGTGTACGGGGTTGAAATACGCGCCGATGAGTTTGACCGGTTTGCCGGCCTTTACAAACATCCCGCCGATTTCTGCCGCGCGTTCCCTTGCAATGCCGCCCGGCGTATACGAAATATCCGCAAATGATTTGTAGCAGACCAACTGCAGCCCGTCTATGCCATACGCGTCAAGCCGGTCTAGAATATCCAATTCGCCTTTTACGCCAAGGTCGTGGGCTCGTATTGCCAAAATCATTGAAAATTACCCGCTGCAGCAGTATGTAAAATGATTGGAGGAATGTGGAGGACCAGGGAGAGCCGTGAGCGGAAGGAAGAATGTGCTTCATTGCATGTACCGTTTTATGCTAATGCTATTATATTTTGTATGCGGTATAAAATCCATTCAAAAAATATCTCTTCTTATGTACAATTCGGATATGGATCACAACCAATACGGATAATTCGGATAATATTAAAGAAAAAATAATAAAGAAACGCGTGCTTTTTTCGCAACCGTAGCGACAGAAAAAGCGCGCCAAGACGCGCTTTCCGCACAAAACCGTAAACGGAGCGGTTTCCGCAGCAGAATAGGCCTACTTATCTCCCCAGCCAGCCGCCATCCACCGCAAGCGTAAACCCGTTGACATAATCGGAAGCGGCAGAAGCTAAGAATACACCTGCCCCCATGATATCCTCTGGCGTGCCCCAGCGCCCCGCGGGTATGCGTTCCAATATGGCGTCGTTACGCGATTTGTCCGCGCGAAGCTGCCGCGTGTTGTTGGTGGCCATGTAGCCGGGCGCTATGGCGTTGACATTGATATTATACTTCGCCCACTCGTTTGCGAGCGCCATGGTGAGGCCTTTGATCGCGCTTTTTGAAGAGGTGTAGCTGGGCACGCGGATGCCGCCCTGGTAGGAAAGCATGCTGGCCACATTGATGATCTTGCCGCCCGTACCTTGCGCGATAAAGCGCCTGGCGGCCGCCTGGGAAAGGAAGAACGCCGTCTTAAGATTTACGTTAAGAACATCGTCCCAGTCCTCTTCGGTAAACGCAATCGCATCCTCACGGCGGATAATGCCCGCGTTGTTAATGAGGATATCCACCCCTCCATAGCGCTCCACCGCCGCCCCCAGTATGCGCTCGATTGGTTCGATGGACGTCAGATCCTCCGTGACATAAGCAAAGCGTTCCGGGCCGATCTTTTCAAGTGTTTCGTCGCTGTTTGAGCGGCTCACACCCAGCACGCAGGCTCCCGCCTCAGCCATGGCCACGCAAAATCCCTGCCCAAGCCCCGTATTGCTGCCGGTTACGATTGCCACTTTACCTTTTAAGCTGAATTGATCCAGTATCATAGGTACCGCCCCCTATCAATTAATTTCGCGGCAGAAGATATGAAATAATGCTCTGTTCTTTTATTATATCCACACGATAAACTGCGGTAGTAGCACAAAACGGACAATACATGCACAAAACGGATAATGGATATAGCAGAAAGGGATGAATATATCAAAAACCGGCGGTTGTGTCCGCCTTTTATTTGCCCTTCTCGCTGGCAAACGCGCTCGGAGAGTTGTGGAAGTGCTTTTTGAACACGCGGGAGAAGTAGAGCGGCTCGTCAAACCCGCACATATCCGCGACTTCCGCAATGCTGTACTCATTGGCACGCATGGATTTTAACAGCATCTCCGCCTTTTTCATGCGCATGCCGGTCAAATACCCTTGTGGGGTGACGTTCATTTCTTTTTTAAACAGCTTGCGCAGGTAATCGTAGTTGAACGGCAGGGACTTGATAAAATCGTCCAGCCGGTAGGCGGAATCGGAGTAATTCTTCAAGATATCGTTTCGAATAAGATCCACCGGCTCCGAAAACGAAGTCTGGCTCTGGAACAGTATGATATAGCTGACGATCAGCTCTCCCATTGCGGAGAGTATCATTTCTTTTTTGTTAATGTCGGAGTTAAAGTAAAAATGCGCCTCGGAAAAGAAGGTCAGAATATGGCTTTCAGCGTCGTCCGTGATTTTGACCGCGCCGCGGTAGGGGAACGTCGCATCGGATATCAATAGATGAATGTTGGTAAAGCCTTCCGTGCTGTTGTTGGAGTGGCGGGTATTGGGCGGTATGGCTACAACCTCCCCGGTTTCATAGGCCATGACCGCGCCGTTTTCGAACTCCACCTGCCCCATTCCGCTGGTACAGTAAATCAGTTCCCAATCCGTATGAAAATGCGTCTGTACCGAATACGTCCTCAGATGCCGCCCTGCAAAAGCAATCGTATTCATTTGTGTCCCTCCTCGTCGCCCGCTATCTGATGTCTTCGGCTGTAAGCCCGCGTTCAAAAAGCCATTTAACACTCATATCGACCCATCTCATTACCCCCGCACTGACCTCGGGGATTTCGTTCAAAGCATATACGGCGCTGTCCGCAGTGGAAAGGCCGTGCTTGCCCGTTTCAAATATATGGAGCGCAAATGGAACCCCTTTTTCTTCATATGCCATGGCAAGCACCAGGCTGTTTTTGACCGGTACGGAAGCGTCCGAAAACGTATGCCACAAAAACGCCGGGACCGTATTTTCCGTCACGCGGGTTTCCAGGGACATCCGCTTCTTTAATGCTTCGTCCTCCCCGCACAGGTTCACAAACGAACCCGCGTGCGCCTTTTCCCCGGATGTAATCACCGGGTACGCAAGCACCACGGCGTCCGGCCGGACAAGGGCGGCATTTTCTTTTAAAGCAGTAAGCACGGGCACATCGTCGAATATCGTGGCCAGGCAGCCGCAAAGGTGCCCGCCCGCGGAAAAGCCGAGCGCCGCCACTTTATTGGGAGCAACATGGAATGTTTCCGCTTTCAGGCGGATATATGCCATGGCCATGGCGGCCTCAATGAGCTGCGCGGGATACCGCAAAGGCGCTACGGAATAGTCCAGTATGAACGCACAAAAGCCTTTTGCCATATACCGGAGCGCCACCGGCTCCGCCTCCCTGTCCGATACGAAAGCATACCCGCCGCCGGGCAATATCAATATGGCGGGGCTTCTTCTTTTTGCCCGCATGCTCATAGGCGTTTCCGGCGAAAAACAGGTCAATATCCCCTTACCGCCCGCAGGGCGCGTCAAGCCAAAATACTCGTACAAATCGATTGTCCTGTGAAGCATGTCCGATCCCCTCCCACCCACATTAAAACACGCCCAGCATTTTGAATACAAGTACCATGCAAAATATGCTAAGCCCCGAAAACAGCGTGGTCCAAACCACCAGCTGCCCCGCGAGCTGCCCGTCCGCGCGCATCTGCTGCGCGATGATGGCGCTTGCAACCGAAACCGGCGAGCCGAACAACGCGATCAACCCCGCGTAGTGCGCGCCGCCGAACGATGGGATATACAGGTACGCCACGGCGAGCATCAGAACCGGCGCTATGACAAGCCGCATGACGGTTGCGATTGCGATCTGCTTTTTCAGCGCGCCTACCGCAGAAAACTCAAATTGCGCGCCCAATATGATGAGCGCAAGCGGGGAGGCAAGCTCTCCCACCTTTTCGATACCGGCATACAGAAACGGAAGGGATGCGTCCAGCCGGAAGGAGACACCCATCCGTTGCAATATCACGCGGATGCAAAGGGCAAGAAGCCCCAGCAGCACGCCGATTGTCAGCGGGTTTCTCAGGATGTCTTTCATCAGCTTCTTCGCGCCCGGACTTTGGTCCGCATCCCCGGAAAAATAGGCAAGCGCCCACACAGAGAGAACGTTGAAGAGTGGAATGCTGAATATGGAAAGCGCGGCGGCTGTCTGCGCGCCCGCCTCCCCAAACAGCGAGGCCGAAAGCGGCAAACCGAACATGGCGAAATTTGAGCGGAAGATGCACTCGACCATCACGCCCTTCTGGCTACGGTCCTTTATAAAAACCGCGGCCACAATAAGGCCGAGCGTGAACAGAAGCAGTATCCCGCCGCAGGCATAGGCGATCAGCCCCCATTCGAGCGCCGCGATGCTTTCTGTTTTGTAGATATTAAGAAACAGCAGCGTCGGCAGAAACACATGGAAGCAGAGCTTGCTTGCAACGCGGGCAAATTCCGGGGGAATCAGGCCAATTCGCTTTAATATGTAGCCGAGCGCGCAGAGGGAAGCAACCGGGAATACCGCGTTGAGCGCGAACAGTACGATATCCATATTGATCGGCCTTTACGCATCCAACGTATAGTAGGGTTCGAGATACGCCCGCGTGTTTTCAATCATCTTAAAAAACAGCATTCGCCCGTCCGAAAGCGAAAGCGGGGCGCACAGCGGCTGATCCATGAACGCGGCAAATATTTTATTCAAATCCCGCGAGGCAATACCTTCATACGCGCTTTCAATATTCAGGCAAGCGCGCGCAACCAACGCATGAGCTGCTGCGGACAACGGTTTTGCTGCCACCGGCTTTACGCTGTTGTGGGAAAACACGCAGTTCGTTTCCACAATGCTGCCCATTGGAAGGCCAGGCATCTGGCCGGAATTAGGCAGGTTCACGTTAGAAACTACCGTCCCCATGCCCAATATGGCTTTGATGAGGTCAATGAGCTCTTCATCGGAGTGCTGGAGTGTGATAGGGGCTTTTCCTTCCGCCAGCGCCACGCTTTCTTCCGCGCGTTCATTTTGCCGTGCTTTCCTGAAATCGACGCCGGTCAGGTGAAACCCCCAGCTTTTTACATGCGCAGGGCTTTGCATGTACCAGCGTCCATTCATAAATTCCGCGAGATGCCTGTCCCCTGCCGCGCCCAACGCTCCATAGCGCAGGAACAGATCCATTTTGACCTTGTTGCCGCTTCGGAAAACATTGGTCTTATAGTCCTGCGGGCCTCCGTCGCAGCGCTCACAGTAGCCATGCTCAAAGAACCGCTCGATAAAGGCGGGCAGGAGAGAAAATATGTCCAGATTTCCGTAGTGCGCCTCTGTAATCCATGTGAAATGATTCACGCCCGAGGCGTCCGTATAGATGTCCCGGCGGTTAGGGCGTTCTATCCCGCATATCTCTTTGATGACCGCGCACAGGAAATCCTGCGCGTGGAACACCTCATGGCAACAGCCAAATGCTTTGATAGCGGGGAACGCGCCGTAGAGCGCCTTGACGCAAATGCTCATGGGGTTGGTGAGATTCAGCACCCACGCATCCGGGCAGCACATCTTTATAACTTTAGCAAAGCCTTCAAAAAGCGGAACTGTGCGCATGGCGCGCAATATTCCACCCGGCCCCGCGGTATCCCCCACGGACTGATAAATTCCATACCGCTCGGGCGCGTGAACGTCGCTTTCCATTTGCTCAAACGTGCCCGGCAGTATGGAGATAATAACAAAATCCGCTTTCTGAAGCGCCTCCTCCAGCGTTTCGTAAACCCGATAATCCCAGCGGCTTACGGTTTCGGGCAGGACGTTTATGCGCTCGCCGATGCGTTGGTTTAATATTGCCGCATCCTTATCGATATCGTAGAGCGCGATCTCACCCGTAAGCCCTTGTGTAAGCGCCAGGTCGTTCATGAATATGCGCGCCCATTGCTTGGAGCCGCCGCCGATGTACGCGATTTTGATGTTTTTCGATTGCATCCTCGTTACCTCTGTACCCTTCCCGAGCCGTCACCCGCCGTGAGCTTTTCCACTTCCTCCACCGTTACCATGTTGAAATCCCCCTCGATGCTATGCTTGAGGCAGCTGGCCGCGGTTGCGAACGCTAGCGCTTCCTGCGGCCCTTTGCCGGAAAGAAATCCGTAGATCAGGCCCGCGCCAAAGCTGTCTCCCCCGCCTACGCGGTCCACGATGCGTAGGGCATATTTCTTTGAAAAGTAGTACTCTCCACCTGTGTAGAGCATCGCCGACCAGTTGTTGTCGTTGGCGGAAATAGATTCGCGTAGCGTAATGGCGACCGTGCGGAACGAAAACCGCTCCGCAAGCTGCCGCGCCACATCCTGATACCCCTCATGGCTTACTTTGCCCGTGTGAACATCCGTATTCTTTGCGCGGATGTTGAACACGTCCGCCGCGTCCTCCTCGTTTGCGATGCAAACGTCCACGTATTGCATTAGGCCGGTCATCACGGCGTTTGCCTTTTCCCGGCTCCAGAGGTTTTTGCGGTAGTTGAGATCGCAGGAGACCGTAAGTCCCATATTCTTTGCTGTTTCACAGGCTTCTTTGCAAAGCTCCGACGCGCGATCCGAAAGCGCTGGCGTGATGCCGGTAAAATGGAACCAGTCCGCGCCCTTCAGTATTGCGGGCCAGTCAAAGTCCGCCTTGTCCGCCGTGGCAATCGCGGAACCCGCGCGGTCGTAAATGACCTTAGAGGGACGTTGGCTTGCGCCCTTTTCCAGAAAGTAAATGCCGATCCTTGCGCCACCACGCGCGATGTGCGACGTATCAACGCCGAGTTCGCGCAGTGAATTGATAGCTTTCTGCCCGATTTCATGCTTGGGAAGCTTTGTGACGTACGCTGCGTTTATACCGAAATTGGCAAGCGAAACCGCCACGTTCGCTTCGCCGCCGCCATATGTGGCACCGAACGAATTGGCCTGTAAAAAGCGATAATATCCTTCCGGCGCGAGCCGGAGCATGATTTCCCCAAATGTGACGACCCTGGACATACGAACCTCCTATTTCTGCAGCAAATGTATCGCATACCCCGCGATTTCATCCCGAAGGTAAATGGCGACCGACTTTCCGGAACTGTTTACTTTCATGCTTTCCTCATCAAACAGCATGCCCTGCCGCTTCAGATATGCTTTGGCGCGGACGATGCTCAGTGTTCCGATTGCGATATGCCCGTTTGTTCCCCTGCCGGGCGCATAAGTCACCTCTATGCCCGCCCCCGCAAACGCTGAGCTGTTGCCCTCTTTCATGGGGAACCCGAACAGGCCGGAGAACAGCTTTGCAGTTTTCTTTGCGCTTTCTTCGTCCTGCCCGTTGATGCCGATATGCGAAAGTTCAAACCCCAGCGAGACCTGCACGGCCTCTTTGCACAGACGGGTGATTTCCTCGAACCGGTTCGCAGAAACAAGCTCCTTTTGCACCATCCACGAGCCGCCGCATGCGATCACCTTTTCAAACGCCAGGTATTTTGCAAGGTTGCCCGCGTGGATACCGCCTGTGGGCATGAATGTTAGCGCCGGGTAGGGCGCAGCGACCGCCTTGATATAATCAAGCCCGCCCGCCTGCTCCGCCGGGAAGAATTTCACGGTACTAAGGCCGTATTCCATCGCCTGTTCCATATCCGAAGGTGTAGAGCAGCCGGGGACGATTGGAATGCCCTTCTCCAGACAATATTGCACCACATGCGGGTTAAAGCCGGGGCTGACGACAAACTTTGCCCCCGCCGCGATTGCACGGTCAACCTGCGTGGTCGTCAGCACAGTACCTGCGCCCAGCAGCGCTTCGGGCACCTCGGCAGCGATACGGCGCATGGCCTCCTCCCCTTCCGCTGTGCGGAACGTCACCTCCGCGCAGGGAATTCCGCCTGCGCAGAGCGCCTTTGCAAGCGGCACGGCCTTTTCCACATCGCTGATCGCGATAACCGGTACAATTCCAATGCGGGAAATTGCTTCAAGAACAGTATGCATTTTGGTACCTCACGATTTTGTCGGTTTTGTAATGCGGAATTGAGTTTCATATTATGGATTAAATAGATTATTGCAAAATAATTAAAAAAATGCAATACCATATTTTTGTTGATTTCCGATGACTTTCATTTGTATCTCTATCGCATCACATGCTTCGGGCAAACTTGCTTTCCGGCGTTGATTTGGGTACAATATTCCATATTGCGAAATCTGATATGCGAAGGAATGTGCTTCCATGGGCGATAACAGCGTGCAGTCCCTGGAGCGGGCGTTCGGCCTGCTGGATACGCTTTCTCTGCACCCCAACGGCATGCACCTGATGGAGATTGCGGAACAAACGGGGCTCAACAAAAGCACGGCGCACCGCCTGCTTGCCTCCCTTATTTCACTCGGCTATGTCAAAAAAGCGGAGGGCGCAAGCGGCAAATACCAACTTTCCCTCAAGCTGTTCGAGCTTTCCGGCCGCGTGATGGAAAGCATCAACGTGCTTGACATTGCGCGCGACTCGTTAGAAAGGCTGCGCGACGCTGCAAAGGAGACCATACACCTTGTGGTGCGGGACGGCTGTGATATTGTCTACATCCATAAATCCGAATGCCCAAGCAATGCTTACCGGCTGTTTTCCCAGATCGGCATGCGCCGCCCGCTCTACTGCACGGCGGCGGGTAAAAGCATACTTGCGACTTTGAGCGACCGGGAGGTCGCCACCATCTGGGAGCAAAGCAAAATCGAAACATATACCGAGCACACCATCACAACACTTACAGAATTGTACCGGGCGCTCGATGGGATACGCACAAGCGGCTATGCTCTAGACAATGAAGAAAATGAGCCGGGCGTTCGTTGTATTGCCGCGGCCATTCGGGATTATACCGGCGGGAGCCGCGCGGCGTTTTCCATATCCGCCCCCATTCAGCGCCTGAACGACGAGCGTATTCTGGAGCTTGTGCCGGATGTGCGCGCTACCGCGGAAAAGCTTTCAAAAGAAATGGGGTATACCGCACGCATCGGCTGAACCTAAAACACGCCAACTCGAAGAGGTGCCCAACATGAACAAGACGCTTTACGCGCTCGCCGAGCCCACCTATATTACGTCTGTCTGGTTTTCCAAAAGTATAAAAGGCATGAACGACGCCGCTCTCAAACAGCACAGCGCCTTAGCGTTGCTGCAAAGCGAGGAAGCGCTAGCAGGTATTAAGGACATAAGCACGCTCATACTGATCGGCGCGAATTCCGACTGGATGGAATACATGGTGCGGCGCATGCGGGAGAGAGGCGTAAAAGTGGTGCTGATGGGCGCGGTGCCTACAGATTTTGGCGAGGACGTCAGCGGCGCGCTTTTAGGCAGGCAGACGCTGGTGGAAAGCATGGTACGCTATTTTTATAGCGCCGGAAGAAGAAAGCTTGCGTGCGTGGGTATCGAGGCGCGGCTTTCCAACGATAACATCAGAAAGCACGCGTTTTTGGAGGCGGCAAAGAGCTACGGGCTGGATGTGGACGAGCAACGGGATGTGTATTCCGTGGATATGGGGTTAAATGACTGTATCTCTCGGTTCCTGGAACGGGTGGACCGGTATGATGGCGCAATTTGCGCCAACGACTATGTTGCGGTGCACCTCTTGGTCCAAGCAAAGGAACGCGGCATCCGCATTCCGGAACAGCTGTTTGTGGCAGGCTCGGGCAACCTTGTCATTGGCTGCTGCACCACGCCGACGCTGACGACTTCGACGCTCGATTATTATAAAATGGGCGTGCAGACGGTGAATATCTGGAACCTTCTTGAAAAGAACCCTAGCATCATCTCCGCCAATGTCTCCATCCCGTGCGAAATTATCTGCCGGGGTAGCACCGCGTACCTCCCCGTTTCAGAGCAAAAAACCGCAGAACGGGCGGACTACGCGAAACACCCCCCCATCGAGGATTGCGACCCGCAGCTATTGTGGCTCAGGAAGCTCGAAAACTGCCTGCTCCAGTGCGACGCGCTTGATTACGCGATATTGAATGGCATTTTGCGCGGGGACAGTATAGAAGACCTCGCAAACAAGCTATTTGTCTCCACCGGCACCGTGCAGTACCGGCTCAAAAAGCTCTATGGCGGAATGGACCTAGAATCCCGCCGGGAGTTCGTGCAGGCTTTAAGCGCGTATGTGACCAATCTGGAATATCTGCGAAATACGGAAATACTGAACAAAGGCGAATCCAATCTATAACTTTTTATTATATTATTTATGTGTTAAATATGCAATATAAAAACCGGAGCTCGAATGCAACCGGTTTTTGCATTGTAACCGTTGCCGCCGCCTTTTTATAATAGAATCACAAAGGCAATTGGCCATGTTCACTTCGTATCCATTCAGTATCGTTTTTCGCTATATCAAAACCGGAGGAGGATTCATATGGAATTGAAACAAAATTGCGCTGTCGCGTTGTTGTCCCCCACCAGCATGGGCATTCGCATCACGCCGTCGGAGCGGCAGCCCGTACACACCAGCAACCAGTTCTACATGCAGGCCACCAGCGCGGAGAGTAACGTATTGAGCGTTTCCGCCGCATTGGGCCTTCCCACCAAGATTCTTACCGCGTTTGTGGAAGGGAGCCCGATTTCGCAGTTTATCAAAACCGACCTTGCTTCCCGCCATATCGACTACGAGTATATGGAAGTGCCGCAGGGCGGGCCTTGGGGCTACCGGCACCAGTTCAACATTGCGGACAGCGGCTTTGGTATGCGCGGGCCGCGCGTGCACAACGACCGCGCCGGTGAAGTAGGCCGTATACTTTCCGTCTCCCACTTCGACCTGAACCGTATATTCGAAAAAGAAGGTGTGGCGATATTGCACCTTTCCGGCCTTGTCGCGGCGCTTTCCCCCGAAACGAGTACGTTCTGCCTGGAGCTTGCCCGTGCGGCAAAGCGGCACGGCACTAGGATTTCCTTTGACCTAAACTACCGCGCCTCCTTCTGGAAGGGCCGCGAACAAGAGCTTCGGGCCGCGTTCACGGAGATTGCGGGTATTGCCGATATCCTGGTGGGCAACGAAGAAGATTTCCAATTGAGCCTCGGTATCGAAGGCCCGGAAGCGGGCGGCAAGGATCTCGCGGGCAAGACCGAAAGCTTCAAGGGCATGATCATGCGCGTCAAGGAACGCTTCCCGCAGGTACAGCTTTTCGCGACCACGCTGCGCCAGGTAGTGAGCGCCAACAGCCACTTCTGGGGTGCGATCGTACTGGACAACAAGGACTGGTATGTGGCAGAGCCCCGCGAAATCCCCATACTGGACCGCATCGGTGGCGGGGACGGGTTCGTGGGCGGCTTGCTCTATGCGCTGTTAAAAGGTTGGAGCGCCGAACAGGCGCTGCACTTTGGCTGGGCGACGGGCGCGCTTGCCACCACCATGCTGCAGGACTATGCGCTGCCCGCCGATGAAGAACAGGTTTGGAGCGTATGGCAGGGCAACGCCCGTGTCAAGCGTTAAATAGTACGTTAACAATAAGATAAGGAGAATCTTGCCATGAAGAAAGCGGATATCGGGTTGATCGGCCTTGCGGTAATGGGCGAAAACCTTGTGATGAACATGGAAAGCAAGGGCTTTACCGTAGCGGTGTACAACAGGACCACCTCCAAGGTCACGGATTTTGTGGAAGGACGCGCCAAGGGCAAAAACATCATCGGTACGTATTCTTTGGAAGAACTCGCGTCGAAGCTAGAAAAGCCGCGCAAGGTCATGCTGCTGGTAAAGGCTGGGCAGGCCGTGGACGACTTTATTGAGGCCCTTATCCCCCACCTGGAAGCGGGCGATATCATAATAGACGGCGGCAACAGCCATTTTCCGGATACCATCCGCCGCACGGCCTATGTGGAAAGCAAGGGTCTACTGTACATCGGCACGGGCGTATCCGGCGGCGAAGAAGGCGCTCTAAAAGGCCCTTCCATGATGCCTGGCGGCTCTCCTGCGGCATGGCCCCATGTGAAGCCCATATTCCAAGCCGTCTGCGCAAAGGTGGAGGACGGCTCCCCCTGCTGTGACTGGGTGGGCGAGAACGGCGCCGGCCACTTTGTAAAGATGATACACAATGGCATCGAGTACGGCGATATGCAGTTGATTTGTGAAGCGTATCAGTTGATGCGGGACGTGCTGGGAATGAGCGCGCTGCAGATGCACGAGGTGTTCAAGGCCTGGAATGAGACGGAGCTCGACAGCTATTTGATTGAAATCACCGCCGATATCCTTGGGTATCTTGACACGGACGGCAACCCGATCGTGGATAAAATACTCGATACCGCAGGCCAGAAGGGTACGGGCAAGTGGACTGGTATCGCGGCGCTTGATGAGGGCGTACCCTTAACGCTCATCGGCGAGGCCGTGTTCGCACGCTGCCTCTCTTCCATGAAGGACGAACGCGTGACCGCCTCCAAGGCCTTCCCCAAAGTCGCCGTTCCCTTCACCGGCGACAAGGCGGCGTTTATTGAGCAGGTTCGCCAGGCGCTCTATGCCTCCAAAATTATCTCGTACGCCCAAGGGTACGCGCTGATGCGGGCGGCCGCCTCCACCTACAAATGGAACCTTAACTACGGCGGTATCGCGCTGATGTGGCGCGGCGGCTGCATCATCCGCTCGGTATTCTTAGGCAAAATCAAGGAAGCGTTTGACGCGGACTCGAAGCTTTCCAACCTGCTTCTGGACCCGTACTTCAAGGACGTCATAAAGGGTCTTGTGCCCGCATGGCGCAACGTGGTCGCCACCGCAATCCGCCACGGCGTACCCGCCCCGGCGTTCAGCTCGGCGTTGAGCTACTTTGACGGCTACACCAGCGAGAAGCTGCCCGCCAACCTGCTGCAGGCGCAGCGCGACTACTTTGGCGCGCATACCTACGAGCGAATTGACCAGGCGCGCGGCGTGTTTTTCCACACCAACTGGACGGGCGAAGGCGGAAGCACTTCTGCGTCCACCTATGTCGTTTAACAGCTGAGCCAATATAGGAGGAATAATATGAATATTCCGTTTACGCCAGATTTAAAGGGCAAAGTTGCGGTCGTCACCGGGGGTGCGGGCGTATTGTGCGGCATGTTTGCGCGCGCCATCGCCGCCTGCGGCGCGAAGGTCGCGGTACTGGACCTTGCGCTCGAGCGCGCCGAAGACGTGGCGAAGGGCATCGCGGCGGAAGGATATGAGGCCATCGCCGTCGCCTGCAACGTACTCGAAAAGGAAAGCATCGCCGCCGCAAAAGAGAAAATCAACAGCGTATATGGCCCGTGCGACATCCTCATCAACGGCGCGGGCGGCAACAGCCCCAAGGCGACCACGGACGACGAGTTTTTTGACAAAGCCGTATTCGAAAATCCGGACAAGAAGAGCTTTTTTGATCTGGATCTCGCTGGCTTCAACTTCGTGTTCGGCCTCAACCTGACCGGCACTCTCCTTCCCACCCAGGCGTTTGCGCTGGATATGCTTGGCCGCCCCGGCTCAGTCATACTCAACGTTTCCTCCATGAACGCGTTTACGCCACTCACCAAAATTCCCGCATATAGTGCTGCCAAGGCAGCCGTATCAAACTTCACGCAGTGGCTTGCGGTATATTTCGCAAAGAGCGGCATCCGCGTGAACGCCATTGCGCCGGGCTTCTTCTCCACACAGCAGAACGCGGCGCTTTTATGGAACCCGGATGGCTCGCCCACGGCGCGTACACAGAAAATACTCAACAACACGCCCATGGGACGCTTTGGCGAAGCCGAAGAGCTTCTGGGCACGCTCCTCTTTTTGCTGGACCAGAAGAGCTCCGGCTTTGTAACGGGCGTTGTCGTGCCTGTAGACGGCGGATTTTCCGCATATTCGGGCGTTTAGCACCCACATAAGGAGGGCATATGGAACTCTACCTCAGGGAAACGGGAAACGCGGGACTTTCGAGCGAGGCCATTAAAGAGGCAATTCTACAATCCATCGCCGGCAAAAATCTCAGACGTGCGCTGATTATTCCGCCGGATTTCACGCGGTTCCATTCCAACGCAGGCTTTATCACCAACGTATACTACCATGCGCTCACCGAGCGCGGCTGCGAGGTGGATATCCTGCCCGCGCTCGGAACCCACAAGCCAGTCAGCCGCGAGGAAGCCGCCGAGATGTTTGGCGACGTGCCGTTTGAAAGGTTCCTTACCCACAACTGGCGGACGGATGTCGTCCGCCTGGGCGAGGTGCCGGGAAGCTACCTGGAGGAGATTACGGAAGGGCTCTGGAAAACTCCTGTCAGCGTGGAAATCAACAAACTGCTGATGGACCCGGGCTACGACATCATACTCTCCCCCGGCCAGGTTGTCCCCCACGAGGTGGTAGGCATGGCGAACCACGCAAAAAACCTGTTTGTAGGCGTGGGCGGCTCGGAAATGATCAACACCTCCCACATGGTGGGTGCGGTATACGGCATGGAACGCATGATGGGCAGGGCTGATACCCCCGTGCGCAAAGTGTTCGATTATGCGCTTGCCCATTTCTTAAAGGATAGGCCGGTGCTGTTTGTACTCACCGTTACCACCGCGCCCGGCGGCAACATTCATACACACGGGCTCTTTATCGGTGAAGGGCGCGGGCCGTTTGAGGCGGCGGTGGAGCTTGCGCGGAAAAAGAACCTGGATGTTGTGGAAAAGCCCATTAAAAAGTGCGTGGTTTTCTTAGACCCCAAGGAGTTCAAAAGCACGTGGCTGGGCAACAAGGCCATATACCGCACGCGCATGGCGATTGCGGACGGCGGCGAGTTAATCGTACTCGCCCCCAGCGTGGAGCGCTTTGGCGAGGACGATGCCGTAGACCTCTTAATACGCAAGTACGGGTATTGCGGCAGGCTCAAAACCCTGGAGCTTTTTGAACAGAACAAGGACCTGCAAGGCAACATGGGCGTGGCGGCACATTTGATACACGGCTCTGCGGACGGACGCTTCAAGGTGACCTATGCCGTAAAGCGCATCACGCAGGAGGAAATCAAAAGCGTACTGTTTAACCCCTGGGACTATGACGAAGCAGTAAAGACTTACGACCCGGGAAAATTGCAGTATGGGTGGAACACGCTCGAAAACGGCGAGGAAGTCTACTTTATCCCCAACCCGGCGCTGGGTCTCTGGATAGAACCGGGCCGTTTTCAAGAGTAGGCCTGTTCGAAAGAAAGCAAGAGGAATACGACATGACCGCTTTCATTGGAGAGAACTTTTTACTTGGCAGCGAAACGGCGCGCGTGCTCTACCATGAGCACGCCGCCAAACTGCCGATTGTGGACTATCACTGCCACATCAACCCGAAAGAGATTTACGAAGATCTCCATTACAACAACATTGCTGAGGTCTGGCTGGGGGGCGACCATTACAAGTGGCGCGCCATACGATCAAACGGCTATCCGGAGCGCGTCATCACCGGAGATGCGAGCGCGTACGAAAAATTTGAGGCGTGGGCGAATACCGTCCCCAAGCTCATCGGCAACCCGCTCTACCACTGGACGCATCTGGAATTGCTTCGGTATTTCGGCGTCGAGGAACCGCTTTCTCCCCGCACATGCAAGGGCATCTGGGAGCAGGCGAATAAGACGCTTGAAACGCTTTCCGTGCGCAGAATACTGGAACTTTCCAATGTGACGGCAATCTGCACCACGGACGACCCGGTGGACGATTTAATGTACCACAAGCTCCTTCAGGCCGACAAAACGCTCAGGACACGTGTGCTGCCCGCGTTCCGCCCGGACAAGGCTGTGAACATTGGGAAGCCAACGTTTTGTGACTATGTCAAAAAGCTGGAGGCGGCTTCAGGTATCTCCATACGGGATCTCGACGGCATGAAGGCCGCGCTTAGGCAGCGCCTCGATCATTTCTCTTCATTGGGCTGCGTCGCGTCCGACCATGGGCTGGACTACATCGTCTGCGCAGAAGATCGCGAAAAAGCAAATGCCATATTGACCGCCGCACTCAGCGGTAAGACGCCTCCCCGCCAGGAAGAGGACGTCTATAAGACCGAGCTCATGCTGTTCCTGGCTGAAGAATACGCTAAGCGCGGCTGGGTCATGCAGCTGCACTATGGCGCGGTGCGGGACAACAACCCGACGATGTTCGGGAAATTAGGGCCGGACACCGGGTATGACGCAATCAGCGGCGTTTGTGGAAGCGGTGCTGCGCTTGGGAAGTTCTTCGGTATGCTGGAACAAAAAGAAAGTCTGCCGAAAACCATCGTCTATTCGCTCAACCCCGTGGACAACGCGCAGATCGCCACCGTGATCGGCTGCTTCCAATCCGGTGAGCTACCGGGAAAACTGCAGCATGGCAGCGCCTGGTGGTTCAACGATACCCGGCGCGGAATGGTGGACCAACTTACAAGCTTTGCGGAGCTTTCGGTGCTGCCCAATTTCGTTGGTATGCTGACCGATTCACGGAGCTTCCTTTCCTACACGCGCCACGAATACTTCCGCCGCATATTGTGCGATCTTTTGGGTTCATGGGTGGAAAACGGAGAATACCCGCGGGATATGGAGGCGCTTGGCGCCATGGTTCGGGACATCGGCTACTTTAACGCGGTGCGTTACTTTGGGTTTCAGGTGTAGCAAAATTCCAACTTCAGTAAGGAGAGCATGGAATGAAGAACAGCATGGACTCGATTATCAAAGAGGTCAGCGGCTTTCTTGGCGCCACGCCATATGAGAAATCCGCGCACTTAGCCGGGGACACATACGTATGGATGGGCACGATCGGCAACGAGGATTTCCTGTTTGTAACCGGATTAGAAGCGGGGTTTACCGGCACGCACAAACAGGCCGGCGGTACGGAAGTGCTCATTGCCCCGCTCACGCATGAAAACGCAGACGCATTGCGCAAAGCCTTCCCGTTTACGGCGCCTGTGCGTGTGCTGGGTTCAGAGCGTACGGTGGGCGTCGGTGACCGGCTGGGTATCGCCACACCCGGCCATATGCGGGCGTTTTCTCGCTACGATGCGCTCCCTGTGTTCGCTCAGCAATCCATCCGCGAGCTGACGTTAACGAACCGCACATTTGAGCATGTGCTCGATTGCGCCACGTTTGCGGTGTTCAAAGAGGATTTCCGCCTGGGCTTTGGCGCAGACGGCGACCATTTGAAAAAGCCCGAAGAAGTCAAATACGCACTCAGCTGCGGCTACACCATGATTACGCTTGATTGCAGCGAGCATATCCGAAACGACATCGAGGCAATGACCGATGCAGACGTTCTGGCCCTGGGCGATAAATACGCGGCACTACAACAGAAATACGAAGGCATGGAAGTCACAATAGAAGGCGAAACGCTACGGTTTTCCGGGCTAGAGCTGTTGCGTATGCTGCACATCTATGGCGCTGCAATCGACTTTGCCGTAAAAATCTATGAGGACTTTATCAAGGATTCCAACGCGGACTTTGAAATCTCCATAGACGAAACGCAGACACCAACTACGCCGCTGCAGCATTTCTTTGTAGCAAATGAGCTGTATGCGCGCGGCGTGCGCCCGGCCACGGTCGCTCCCCGTTTCTGCGGCGAGTTCCAGAAGGGAATCGATTATATCGGGGACATCGAACAATTCCGGGCGGAGTTCCATGTACACGCGGCAATCGCCCGCCATTTCGGCTACAAAATCAGCGTCCATTCGGGATCGGATAAATTTTCCGTATTCCCCATCGTGGGCGATCTGACACATGGACGCTTCCATGTGAAGACCGCAGGTACGAACTGGCTGGAGGCCATGCACCTTGTGGCTTTGAAAGACCCATCACTGTACCGCGAAGTCCATGCGTTTGCGCTGGAAACATTCCAGCAGGCACGTGCTTATTACCACGTGACTACCGACCTTGCGAAGATACCGGCGTTGGATACACTAAAAGATGCGGATTTACCCAATCTGTTCGACCTGAACGAGGCGCGCCAACTGATCCATATCACATACGGGCTTATTTTAAGCGCGAAAAACGACGACGGAAGTGAGCGCTTCAAAGCAAGGCTGTACGCATTCTGGCGTGAACACGCGGAAGGGTACGCGGCGCTTCTTGACTCCCACATTGGCCGCCACCTGAAAGACCTTGGGGTAGGGGCACGTTCGTAAGCATTTTAGCCTAATGGAAAGGCCGGAAAGCAAGAGCTTTCCGGCCTTTCCTCGGCGTCTGTTTATCCAATCAACGCTTCGATCTGCCGCATCTGATCTTCCGTGAGCGGCCCGAATTCCATGGCCTTGGCGTTTTCCTCCGCCTGCTTTACGTTTTTAAATCCGGGGATAGGGATGTTGCGTTCGCTTCTGGCCCAAAGCCAGGCCAATGCGCCCTGCGCCACTGTGCGGCCGCCGCTTTGGAGTAACTCCTTTACGTTCTCCAGCTTTTTTAAATATTCCGTCTTGAGCCTGCCGTTTTCAAAGTACTCCGTCCAGCTATGGTTTGCACCCCGTACATCGTCTGTGGAAAACCTGGTGGCTTCATTGAACTTGCCGGATAACACGCCCATCGCGAGCGGGCCGTTGTTGATGCATCCGAGCTGATGCGTCTGACACAGACCTGAAATCTCTTGATCATACGAGAACAGATTGCCCTTGCACTGAACGACGGCTCCATTGGTTTTCTCCGCGAACGTCCGTACGTTTTGGGCAAGGTACGTGCTCCAACCGTAGGTGCGGATCTTGCCCTCCGACACAAGCCGATCAAGCTCTAAGAACAGCGGCTCGATATGCTCCTCCGGCATTTCGCCATTGTGGATCTGATACAGATCCACATAATCCGTACCAAGCCGCTTGAGCGAAGCTTCCAACGCTTTGCGGATATACTGCGGAGACGTATCCTCCCCTGTCACGTTTTTTGACGCGACGTCAGCGACATATCCGCCCTTTGTGGCAATCACAACATCCCTGCGCATGCCCTTTATTGCCTTGCCAAGCACCTCTTCGCTGTGGCCGGTACCATAAGCATCCGCCGTATCAAAGAACGTCACCCCAAGTTCAATTGCCTTGTGTATGGCACGTATGGACTCCGCGTCGTCCACCTCTCCCCAACCGTCGGATATGCCGAACAGTCGGAATGGCCCGCCGATCGCCCAGCAGCCAAGTCCCACAGGGCTCACTTCAATCCCGCTTTTCCCTAAAGTACGCTTCGATGTCGTCACCATATTCCCCTCCTCATATCGATTGCATTTTGATCGCCTGAAGCAGTCCTTCCACCGCGGCTTCCGCATCCGCCATCAGTCTTTCCTCTTCATAGAGCCTGACAGACATGGACAGCCCGATCAAGAGATAATAATAGGTCAGCGTAAGGCTGCGGGCGGGTTGCGGTTTGATTTCGCCCCGCACAATGCCGGCTTCCACCATGCGGCCTATGCCCTCCATAAAGGCTGTCTCCGTTTCCAGCGTTTTTTCTGCGATATAGTCCTTCAAAAACTCCGGCGGGTAATAAAAATACCGGTCCCAGAAGTACATCTTCGGGTTGGTTTTACAATAACGGATATACGAAAGAAACAGCTCTTTTAGGTTTGTTAAAACCGAAGTGTCCTCCCCAACCGTGGTCAATCCCGCCACATAAGCCGCATTCTCCGCGAGAATGCCGTTGAATACCGCTGAGAAAATGCTCTCTTTCCCGTCAAAATGGTAATACAGGGATGCTTTACGGATGCCGACCGCTTTTGCGATATCGTCCATACCCGTCCCCTCGTATCCTTTTTCCGTAAACAGCTCAAGCGCCCGGCCCAATATCTCTTGTTTTGTCATAAAGCACCTTCCTACCTACCGTTCGGTAGTTAAATACTATCACCAAATTTCACAAAATGCAATAATAATTTCCAAAATTTTTTACTACAAAAAAAGCACCCCTATCGGGGCGCTTTATTGAGATAAAATCCTATTTTATTTCTTCACAATGGGCAGCCATACTTCGCATTTATAGTCTTCCGCCTGCTGGTTGCCTTCAAAATAAACTTCAATATCCGGCGCGTTTGCGTACTCGTAGCCGGAGCTGGGCAGCCATTCGGTGACGATGCGCTTTTGCAATGTCTGTATGGCAGCGGGCATGGGTCCGACGCACTCGAATATCGCCCAGGTGCATTCAGGCACCACATAGTCCACAAACGCTTCGGGCGTTTCGCTTTGCGTGGCGACGGCGATGTAATAGTCAAAGTCCTTTCCGTTCATGCAGGTGCTCACGCCAAGGACACCATATGGCTCCCGGTTCATCAGCGCGCAAAGCTTGGGGATCGCGCCGCTTTGCGCCGTCGTCTGCCAGAACAACGGTACGTTTGCAAAGCTGTCTTCAATGCTCATTGCAAAATGCTGCTTCACGCCTACAACCTTAAACGCACCCTTCTTCTCGATCCGATAATTCATTTCAGCTTCTCCTTTGATCGTAATTTTGAAGCTGATGGGCGGATAGGCTTTCAGCTTGACGCCATGTACCCGCGCGGCCGACGGGGCAATACCGTGGACGCTCTGAAACGCGCGATTGAACGCGGTGGGCGACTCATATCCGTATTTGAGCGCAATTTCTATGATCTTCTCGTTGCCATTCTGCAAATCATATACGGCGCGGGTCATCTTGCGCCGCCTGATATACTCGGAAAGCGGCAGATCTGCAATATAGGAAAACATCCGCTGAAAATGAAACGGACTGCAGCATGCAATTTGCGCCACGCGCTCCATATCTATCCCATCCTCCAAATGCGCCTCCATGTAGGCGACCGCTTTATTTAAACAATCGAGCCATTCCATACCATCACCTCCTGACGAACAAAGTATACCGGCAGTTTTATATCATTTCCTCTCATTTCCTGCACGGATTTGAGAGGTTTGTAAGAGAAAGCGCTTTTATTATATCATAGCATCCGGCAGGTTTCATGCGCCTCCCATGCGGCAATATCAAGCCGCATTCGGGTATAACGCATCCCTTTTGCCCCAGAAAGAGGCAAATTCACTTCCGTTGCAATAAAATGGTTCCGTTTATAATAGGCAATGGCGGCGATGTTGTCCGAAAGCACGCATAATTCGATATTCTTCAGGCGCAAGGTAGCAAGGCCCCATCGAACAAGCGCGTGGAGCGCAAACATCATGATACCGGGCAGGGCGTCCTTCTCCCCGCGCAGAACGCCATCCACCTCGCAGGAGCGCGCGTCATAGTCAAAGCTTGAGAATCCCATATGCCCCACACGTCTGCCACCCGGCAGCACAATAAAAAACAATATCCGGTCCGCGCGGCCAATGATATAGTGATCGAGCCAATCTTTGGTGGTCTGCTCTGTTGCCGTAAACTGTTCCAAAGAAATGGAAGGGTTGGCGTTGAGCCAAAGCGCAAGCTGTTCCGCGCAGCCGGGCAGCGACTCGCGGTAATCCCGTGTGATGGGCCGCAAATATCCGGCCAATACACCGCAATCGTCATAAATGGGAATGCAGCGCAGCATTTCGTGTTTGCGCATGCACTTGAATGTGTCGAATACGGTTTTTACAAAGACCTGATACGTTTCCATCCTCGTTCCTCTAAGGTTATTTTTCCTTATATGGGCTTGGTGATCAAGTGCCACAGGGAACTACGCGGTTTCTGGGAAACCGAATATTTTCTTAGGCAGGCATTAAAGTACTCTACACCGTCCATGGAGCCGTCGCTGATGGTAATCAGCTCAAAATCGTTATTGGACGTACTTGTAAATGCTATACACGTATTATCACATATAGTCCAAATGATTGTATGGATTGCCGCAAGACTTGCTTCGGCGTACATCCATGGCCTGCGCCAAAGAGATATATTGTATTGTAATAAAAAAAGAGCAGTCGTTTGGCTGCTCTCAGGTTGTGAATTGCTTTATACCGTTTTCCACAGCATTTGTCCATCCTCAAATACATACTCCAGCCTTCCGTCATCTTTGAGCCAGCTCAGGTAGGAGCGGACGGTGCTGCCAACCAGCACATATTGTTCAAACGTCATCGTCAGGGAGAATGCGCGGAACAGCTTTTGGAGGATCTGCTCAAAAAGCTGCGGCTCGCAGCACAACTCCACAACCTTACGAGCAATCTCTTGCACCTTGTCGATGTTGCGCTGGGCAAGGGGTTTGATATCCGTTGCCGCCTCCGTGTGCGCTGGAATGAACAGGGATGCCTGCATGTTCTTTACCTTTTCAAGCGTGTCCAAATAGGCCGCGATGTCATATACAAAACTGATCTGGTACTTGTTGAGCGTCTCGACGCTGGAAAGACAGTCCGCAAGGAATACGATATCATCCGCAGTACGAAAACCGACCATGTTAAAAAAGTGGCCGGGGAGCTCGATCAACCCCATCCCTTCGGGCAAATCACTTTCAGTCAAAGGTTCCGCCACACTTTCCTGCGCCATCATAAATTTATGCCTGAGGGCCTGAGGCGGGAAGCCGCCATAGAGGAAGGAGGGTTCCAAAAGTGGATGGTTGGTAAAATCCGCTTCGATTCCCCGCGCAAACACCTTGCAGCCGGTCTGCGCCTGCAAATACTTGTTGCCGCCGATATGATCGGCGTTGGAGTGGGTGTTGTATATGGCTTTTAATCGCCAGCCGTTAAGCTCTAGAATTTGCCTGACCTTTCTTCCTGCGTCCTTATCGTTTCCCGAATCGATTAGGCAGACGTCTTCTTTATTGAGCCTCACAATGCCGATTTTTGCCGGACAATCGATATAAAACGTATTATTCGCGACTTGGACCAGTTCGTACATTTTTCACCTCTCGGCTTTTACGCATAGAAAATTTTTACCCTATTATACAATGAAAAGGTCCGGACCGCTGGATTTTTAATATGCAATTCTTTGCGCATATTTCTTTGCGTTACTCATATACTATTAAAAATTGTACATGGGATAACTTTGTTTTGCAAAAGTATTGACTTCGCCAATGGCGGCGGATATAATGAAGCCACGCAAATTATGTCCGTCTTTGCCAAAAATGTTATGAATTGAATAAATGGGCTGTCACTGGTAATGCAGGCAAAACCAAAGTTTTATAGGATCATGGAAACATGAACCTGTAGGGGTTTGGTCTTTTTGTTTTATTGGGGCAAAAATCGACAGGGGCGAAAGTTAAAAGCAATGAAACTTTTACGACCTATCAACAACAACATCGTCACCGCCCTGGATGACAACGGGACGGAAGTCATTGTTGTGGGCAAAGGGATCGGTTATAAGGCAAAGGAAGGCGCCCAGATCAAAGAGCCTGAAATCCAGAAGGTGTATCGTATGGACAACCAGAAGGACACCGACCGGCTAAAGGATCTGTTCGCCTCGCTCCCTGTGGAGTACATTGAGCTGACCGACGAGATATTCGGCTATGCCAAGCGGATATTGAACAAAAGCCTGTATGAGCGCGCATACATTACGCTTGCTGATCACATTCACTTTGCGGTGCAGCGGCACCAGAGCGGCATGGATTTCCCCAACGCGCTTTTAAGCGAAATCCGCCGTTTTTACCCGTTGGAATACGAAATCGGCAAGCATGCGCTTGAAGTGGTAGAGCGCCGTATCGGCATCAAATTCCCGCTGGATGAAGCGGCCTCCATCGCCATGCACATATTGAACGCGGAGTTCAATATTTCGGTCAAGGGAACGTTCGACGTCACGCACCTGCTCAACAGTATGTTGGATATATTGGAGCGGGAGTGGGGGTTCGTCATTCAGGATGGCGACTATTACGGCGAGCGGTTTGTAACGCATCTGAAGTTTTTATCCCAGCGCGTCGTCAAAGGCGATGCGTTTACGGACGAAGACGATGGACTTTATGCGCTGCTGGAGGAAAAATACCCGAAGGAAATCGACTGCGCGAATATGATTTCACGGCATATCAGCGAAGATTACGTGTTTGAAGTCTCCCGCAAAGAAATCTCGTGCCTCGCCATCCATCTTTGCCGGATTGGCAAGCGCAAAACGATATAAATTTTTTTAGAAGGGTAAAACAATGTTTGGTTTTGGAAAGAAGAAGGAACTTGTTATTAACGCACCGGTCACAGGTTTGATCAAACCGGCATCCGAGTTGCAGGACGAAAGCTTTCGCAACAATATCTTAGGCCCCGGCATCGCGATTGAGCCCATGAAGGGGCGCGTTGTGGCGCCCGCGGACGGCGCAATCCGCCTGATGTTTGAAACCGGCCACGCGCTGAGCATGGCGGCGGACAGCGGCGCGGAACTTCTCATCCATGTCGGGATAGATACCGTCAAGCTCAAAGGAGCGCATTTTACGAAAATCAAAAACACCGATGACCCCGTAAAGACCGGAGATGTTCTGCTGGAGTTTGACCCTGAAGCGATCCGTGCAGAAGGATATGACCCCGTGACGGTGGTTGTAGTATTAAACCCGGATGAGTTTTCCGGAGTCCGGTTTGCACAAAGCGGTCCGGTAAACGAAGGCGATGCGCTTATCTACATACAACCCAGACGGTAATGATACCCTGACCGTAATTGCGATATCCTGCTCCTGATTGGGAGCTTCACATAGGAGGAACGCATGAAGCAGTTGAAATACCGTATTACCGACGAGTTTGGTCTCCATGCCCGGCCCGCGGGGCAGCTTGTGAAGGCCATGACCCAGTTTCAATGCGGGGTCAAAATCGGGACGCCCGCAAAAATGGTAGACGCGAAACGCATTTTGGGCGTGATGAGCCTTGCCATCAAGTACGGTGAAGAAATCACAATGGAATTTCAGGGGGAAGACGAGACAGAAGCATTATCCGAGGCTGAAAAGATTTTAAAAGAGCACCTGTAAAAAAGGCTTTATGGGACGCTAGCGCATACTTCGGGGAGGATGCGTGGGCGGACACCCAGGCAAATAAAATCATTGTTTCAGGGGGTGCAACAAGATGAAGACTCTGCAAAGACTCGGTAAATCCCTCATGCTTCCTGTGGCCGTCCTGCCGATCGCGGCAATATTAATGGGCATTGGCTACTGGATCGACCCAAACGGCTGGGGCGGCAACAGTGTCATCGCCGCTTTCCTCATCAAGGCGGGCGCGGCGATCATCGACCACATAGCCATTCTGTTCGCTATCGGCGTGGCGGTCGGCATGTCGAAGGACCGCGACGGCACTGCGGCGCTGGCCGGGTTGGTTTCCTGGCTGATGATGACGACGCTGCTTTCTTCCGGCGCGGTAGCCATGTTCCAAAAGATCCCGGTAGAACAGGTAGCGCCCGCATTCGGCAAGATCGAAAACGTATTTGTTGGAATACTATGCGGCGTCATCGGCGCTGTCTGCTACAACAAGTTCCACAATACCAAACTGCCCGACGCTTTGGCCTTCTTCAGCGGCAAACGCAGCGTAGCAATCGTAACGGGCGGCGTCACCATACTTGCCGCGGTGGTCATGTTCTTTGTTTGGCCGTTCATCTATATGGGTCTTGTCGCTTTCGGCACCGGCGTATTAAGCCTTGGGCCTTGGGGTGCTGCGATCTACGGCTTCTTCAACCGCCTCTTGATCCCGTTCGGCCTGCACCATGCGCTCAATTCCGTGTTCTGGTTTGATATCGCAAGCGTGAATGACCTTGCAAACTTCTGGGCCGGCACAGGTACGCTTGGTGTCACCGGCCAGTACATGACGGGCTACTTCCCCATCATGATGTTCGGTCTACCGGGTGCTGCGCTTGCAATGTACCACACCGCCAAGAGCTCTCAGAAGAAAGTGGCGGCTGGTTTATTGCTGGCCGGCGCATTTGCATCGTTCTTCACCGGCGTGACGGAGCCGCTCGAATTCGCGTTCATGTTCCTGGCTCCGGGCCTCTATGTTGTGCATGCGGGCCTCACCGCAGTTTCCATGGCCATTATGGCGGCGCTGCCTGTTCGCGCAGGCTTCCAGTTTAGCGCAGGCATGATCGACCTGGTCTTGAGCTGGCCGACCAAGCTTTCCCTGAACCCGTGGCTAATCCTCCCCATCGGCCTCGTGTTCTTCGGAATCTACTACCTGCTCTTCCGCGTCATCATCA
>JAEYSE010000087.1 GCA_023435025.1 Bacillota bacterium | reverse complement strand
AGGAGGAGCAAGGGAGCGGGCGGAGGTTTTTTGTGCAACAAAAAACGGAGCAAAGCGTACTTTGCTCCGACGTGGAGGCGCCACCCGGAATTGAACCGGGGGTGAAGGTTTTGCAGACCTCTGCCTTACCGCTTGGCTATGGCGCCATATGTGTGGAGCGGGAAACGAGATTCGAACTCGCGACCCCTGCCTTGGCAAGGCAGTGCTCTACCGCTGAGCTATTCCCGCAAAAGAATGCCTGTATTTATTATGCAAAATAGCAGGCATTGGTGCCTCAGAGTGGAGTTGAACCACCGACACAGGGATTTTCAGTCCCTTGCTCTACCAGCTGAGCTACCGAGGCAAAATGGCGACCCGGAGGGGGCTCGAACCCCTGACCTCCAGCGTGACAGGCTGGCATTCTAACCAACTGAACTACCGGGCCGTGGTGGGAGCAACAGGGCTCGAACCTGTGACCCTCTGCTTGTAAGGCAGATGCTCTCCCAGCTGAGCTATGCTCCCACGCCGCAACAGCGACGATACATAGTATAGCTTAACGGATGGAAAACTGTCAATAAAAACTTATATTTGGTTTCCGCTGCCAACGTGCCCGGGCGTTTCTTTTCCAACGGCTTGAAATCCGCAGGAAAAGGAGAAAAAATCTTAAAAATAACTCTTGCAATCATCTTAACGATACGGTATGATATCAACGTTGCGCAGTTGGCGCGTATTGTTTGTGCGCGTCAACAGGGGATGAAGCGAAAGGTTGCCGGCAAGCCATCCGGGTAATTTTCGCAGACCAGCAACCACCTACAAGGGTGATGACATTTTAGCCGCGCAGTCCTCTCTTGAAGCCGGAAGAAATTCCGGCGGGAAATAAGAAGAGGAAACACACGGCAGAGTGTACAGCCCAATACAAAAAGGAGGAACCTAAATAATATGGCAAACCAGAAGATCCGCATCAAGCTCAAGGCCTACGAACACAATCTGATCGACCAGAGCGCCGAAAAGATCGTAGAAACGGCCAAAAGGACCGGCGCGCGCGTAAGCGGCCCTGTGCCCCTGCCCACGGAGAAGGAGATTGTCACCATTCTCCGCGCGCCGCACAAGTACAAGGATTCCCGCGAACAGTTTGAGATGCGCACGCACAAGCGCCTGATCGATATCCTGCAGCCCTCCGCGAAGACCGTGGACGCGCTGATGAAGCTCGATCTTCCGGCAGGCGTCGACATCGAGATCAAGCTTTGATCTATCGGAGGTGTAAATAGATGAAGAAAGCCATAGTAGGCAAAAAGGTCGGTATGACGCAGTTGTTTCTTGCTGACGGTACCATGATCCCCGTGACCGTCGTGGAAGCAGGCCCCTGCCCGGTCGTTCAGAAGAAGACCGTGGAGCACGATGGTTACAGCGCCATACAGGTTGGCTTCAGCGAGCTTCGTGAACGTCTGGCCAACAAACCCAGGAAGGGCCATTTCGCAAAGGCCGGCGTGCGGGTCACCCGGTATTTGAAAGAGCTTAAGCTCGACGACGCTGCTTCCTATGAAGTAGGCTCCGTCATCAAGGCGGACATGTTTGAGGCGGGGGACCACGTGGACGTAGTCGGCAAGTCCAAGGGCAAAGGGTTCGCGGGCGTTATCAAGCGTCACAACCAGGCCCGCGGCCGCAAGACCCACGGTTCCCACTCCTACCGTGCGGTGGGTTCCATGAGCGCAAACTCGGATCCTTCGCGCGTATTCAAGACCAAGAAGTTGCCCGGCCATATGGGCGCGGAAATGGTCACCGTACAGAACCTTGAGGTTGTGCGCGTGGACAAGGACCGTAACCTGCTGCTGGTCAAGGGTGCCATCCCCGGCGCCAAGGGCAGCATGGTCGTGGTGAAATCCACGGTCAAGTAAAAAGAGAGAAGGAGGAAGCCACACATGCCAAAGGTTGCATTGTATGATATAACGGGCGCGCAGGTCGGCGAGGTAGCACTTTCCGAAGAAATCTTCGCGGCCCCTGTCAATATCGCCGTAATGCATGAGGTCGTCAAGGCCTATCTTGCAAATCAGCGTCAGGGCACCCAGAGCGCCCTTACCCGCAGCGAAGTTTCTGGCGGCGGCATCAAGCCCTGGCGTCAGAAGGGCACCGGCCGCGCCCGTCAGGGCAGCACGCGTTCCCCGCAGTGGAGGCACGGCGGCGTCGTATTCGCCCCCAAGCCGCGCGACTACCGCATCAGCGTAAACAAGAAGGTCAAGCGTCTCGCCATGAAGTCCGCGCTCTCTTCCAAAGTGAACGAGAACGAACTCATCGTGTTCAACGCCCTTGACATCGCGGCCCCCAAGACCAAGGAAATGGTCAAGGTTTTAAAGGCCATCGACGTAGACCGCGCACTCATCGTACTCGCGGAAAAGGATGAAATCGTGGAACGTGCCGCCAGCAATATCCCCGGCGTCAAGACAACGCTTGTTGGCACCCTGAATGTCTACGAAATCCTGAAATACGAAAAGCTGATCCTCACGCAGGATGCGCTCGCAAAGGTCGAGGAGGTGTACAACTAATGAAAGATCCTCATGATATCCTTATAAAGCCGGTGCTCACTGAAAAGAGCTACGACTATTTGCCCTCCAAGACCTACACCTTCATCGTGGACAAACGCGCGAACAAGACCGAGATCCGCCAGGCGGTGGAAGCCGTATTCGGCGTCAAGGTAGACAGCGTCCACACCGTGAACAAATTGGGCAAAATCAAGCGCCAGGGCCGTACAGAAGGCCGCCGCGCTTCCACCAAAAAGGCGTATGTCAAGCTGAAGAAGGACTCCAAGGGTATTGAGTTCTTCGACAGCATGGCCCAGTAAGGAGGCATCCCAATGGCGATCCGTAAAATCAACCCCATTACGCCGGGTCAGCGCTTCATGACGGTTTCCGCTTATGAGGAGATCACGGCCACAACGCCCGAAAAATCCCTTTTGACGGATTTGAGGCATTCCGGCGGCCGCAACAACCATGGCCGCATCACCGTTCGGCACCGCGGCGGCGGCGCAAAGCGCAAGTACCGCATCATCGACTTCAAGCGCAACAAGGACGGCGTGCCCGCGAAGGTCGTCACCATCGAGTACGATCCCAACCGTTCCGCCAACATCGCACTGCTCAACTATGCGGATGGCGAAAAGCGCTACATCATCGCTCCGCTCGGCCTCAAAGTCGGCGATACGCTCGTTTCCGGCGAAGGCGCTGACATCAAGGTTGGCAACGCCCTTGAAATCCGCAACATCCCCGTTGGTACCATGATCCACTGCCTCGAGTTGAAGCCCGGCAAGGGCGCGCAGCTCGTCCGCTCCGCAGGCAACGCCGCGCAGCTCATGGCCAAGGAAAGCAAGTACGCGCAGGTCCGCCTGCCCAGTGGCGAAGTCCGCCTGATCCCCATGAACGCCAAGGCCACCATCGGCCAGGTCGGCAATGTGGATCATGAGAACATCAAGCTCGGCAAAGCCGGCCGTACGCGCCACAAGGGTTTCAGACCCACCGTCCGCGGTTCTGTCATGAACCCGTGCGATCACCCGCACGGCGGCGGCGAGGGCAAGAGCCCCATCGGCCGTCCCGGCCCCGTCACCCCGTGGGGTAAGCCTGCGCTTGGTTATAAGACCCGCAGGAAGAAGAATCCCACCAGCAAGTTCATCGTCCGCCGTCGCGACGGCAAGTGAGCCAGGAAGGAGTAAAGAATGAGCAGGTCAATCAAAAAAGGCCCGTATGTAAGTGAGCGCCTCTATAAGCGCATCGCAGATATGAATGATACCGGCAGAAAGACCGTCGTCAAAACCTGGTCGCGTGCGTCCACCATATTCCCGGACTTCGTGGGCCACACCGTCGCCGTGCATGACGGCCGCAAGCATGTGCCCGTCTACGTCACCGAGGAAATGGTCGGCCACAAATTCGGCGAATTCGCGCCCACCCGTACGTTCCGCGGCCACAAGGGTTCCGAGCGCTCCTCGGGCGCAAGGTAAGGAGGGTATTGTAAAATGGCAACCAGGTCTAGAGAAAAAGCGGCTGACCGCCGTGAAAACAGGGATAAGCGTCCCCGGGCTATCGCCCGCTACGTGCGCATTTCCTCCCGCAAAGTCAAGGTCGTCATCGACCTGATCCGCGGCAAGTCCGTCAGAGAAGCGCAGGCGATCCTGATGTACACGCCCAAAGCCGCTTCCCCCGTTGTGGAAAAGCTGTTGAACTCCGCCATAGCGAATGCGGAGAACAACCTCGATATGAGCGGCGATACCCTCTATGTTGCAGAGGTGTTCGCGAACCAGGGCCCCACGCTCAAGCGTTTTCGGCCTAGGGCGCAGGGCAGGGCTTCCAGCATAAGGAAGCGCACCAGCCACATCACCATCATTCTGGATCAGGCAAAGTAAAGGAGGGTTACGATGGGTCAGAAAGTTAATCCGAACGGTTTCCGCGTCGGCGTCATCCGGGATTGGAATACCCGTTGGTATGCATCCAAAAAGGACTTTGCCGATTATCTGGTCGAAGATCGCAAAATCCGCGACTTCGCCAAGAGCAAGTACTTTGCTGCCGGCGTTTCCCGTATCGAGATCGAGCGCGCCGCCAACAAAATCACGGTCAATATCCACACTTCCCGTCCCGGTATGCTTATCGGTAAGGGCGGCGCAGGCGTAGAGACCATCAAGACGGATATCTCCAAGCTCGTGGGTAGGTCCGTCAACGTCAACATCATTGAAGTGCGCAACGCCGATACCGATGCGCAACTCGTTGCGGAAAACATCGCCGCACAGCTTGAAAGGCGTATTTCCTTCCGCCGTGCCATGAAGCAGGCCATGGGCCGCTCCATGAAGGCCGGTGCCAAGGGCATCAAACTGCTCTGCGCAGGCCGCCTGGGCGGTGCGGAAATCGCGAGGAGCGAGGGCTACCACGAAGGTTCCATTCCCCTGCAGACCATGCGCGCGGACATCGAATACGGGTTCACCGAAGCGCACACCACCTACGGCCGTATCGGCGTCAAGGTGTGGATCTACAAGGGCGAGGTGCTTGGGAAGGCCCGTCGGCAAGAAGGAGGCAAGTAACCATGTTGATGCCTAAGAGAGTCAAGAGAAGAAGGGTATTCCGTGGCCGCATGAAGGGCAAGGCCCTCCGTGGCAACGTGATCTCAAACGGCGAATACGGCCTGGTCGCAATGGAACCCGCATGGGTAACCAGCAACCAGATCGAGGCGGCCCGTGTCGCGCTCACCCGTTTCATTAAGCGCGGCGGTCAGGTTTGGATCAAGATTTTCCCAGATAAGCCCGTTACCGAAAAGCCCGCAGAAACCCGCATGGGTTCTGGTAAAGGCTCGCCCGAATACTGGGTGGCGGTTGTAAAGCCCGGCAGAGTCCTCTTTGAGATCGCCGGCGTAAGCGAGGAGATCGCGCGCGAAGCGCTGCGCCTTGCCATGCACAAGCTGCCCTTAAAGTGCAAATTTGTCAAAAAGGAAACCGCTGAGGAAGGTGGTGCAAGCAATGAAAGCGAATAAAATGCGTGAATTGACAGCCCAGGAGCTCAACGACCGCGAGCGCGAGCTCAAGACAGAGCTTTTTAATCTCCGCTTCCAGCTGGCCACCGGTCAACTTGACAACACCCAGCGGATCAACCAGTGCAAGAAGGACATCGCCCGGGTTAAGACGCTCATCCGTGAGCGCGAACTCAAGGCGATTGCCAAGTGAGGAAGGAGGAGCAAACCATGGAACAGACCGTAAGAGGTTACCGCAAGACCCGCACCGGCGTGGTCGTCAGCGATAAAATGGATAAAACCATCGTGGTTGCCATTAAGACCAAGGTTCGCCACCCCCTCTATGGCAAGATGGTCAACCGCACAACCAAGTTTAAGGCTCACGATGAAGAGAATGCCTGCGGCATCGGCGATACCGTGCGCATTATGGAGACCCGCCCCCTGTCCAAGGACAAACGTTGGCGTCTCATTGAAATCATCGAGAAAGCCAAGTAAGGGAGGAACTGAGCATGATTCAACCACAGACCAGGTTAAAGGTCGCGGACAACAGCGGCGCGAAAGAGATCATGTGCATCCGCGTCATGGGCGGCTCGTTCCGTAGGACCGCAAACATCGGCGATGTTATTGTCGCTTCCGTTAAGACTGCATCCCCCGGCGGCGCCGTCAAGAAAAAGGACGTTGTCAAGGCCGTTATCGTGCGCTCCGTCACCGGCATGCACCGTGTGGACGGCAGCCACATTCGCTTCGACGACAACGCGGCCGTCATCATCAACGACGCAAAGCAGCCCCGCGGCACCCGTATCTTCGGGCCTGTCGCACGCGAGCTGCGCGAGCGCGATTACATGAAGATCGTGTCTCTTGCGCCCGAAGTGCTCTAAGGAGGGAGAACGATGAATAAACTCAACGTCAAAAAAGACGATACCGTGCTCGTCATCTCCGGCAAGGACAAGGGCGCAAAGGGTAAGGTGCTTGTCTCTCTGCCGCAGGAAGAGCGCGTGATCGTACAGAACGTGAACATGGTTACCCGCCACAAGAAGCCCCGTCGCCAGGGCGAGCCCGGCGGCCGCATCAAGCAGGAGGGCACCATCCACGCTTCGAACGTCATGCTCATCTGCCCCAAGTGCAACAAGCCTACCCGCGTAGGCCATGCATTTGAAGGCGATAAGAAAGTCCGCGTCTGCAAGAAGTGCGGCAAGTCCATGGACTAACCGGAAAGGAGGAACTCTAATGGCTAAGAAAGAAGCAGCTGCGGCCGCCCCCAAAAAGAAGGCGGTAAAGCAGGAAGAAATGAAGTCCTTCTCCGGTACCCCGCGTCTTAAGGAGAAGTATGCATCTGAAGTCGCTCCCGCATTGAAAGAGAAATTCCAATACGAGAACGTCATGCAGATTCCCAAGCTCGATAAGATCGTCCTCAACATGGGCCTTGGCTCCGACAAGGATAACCCCAAGGGCATTGAGCACGCTGTGGAAGAGCTTTCCCTGATCACCGGCCAGAAGGCCATCGTCACCAAGGCGAAGAAGTCCGTCGCGAACTTCAAGCTCCGCGAAGGCATGAACATTGGCGCAAAGGTCACCCTGCGCGGCGATCGCATGTACTACTTTGCCGATAAGCTCATGAACATCGTTCTCCCGCGCGTGCGCGACTTCCGGGGTGTTTCTGCAAAATCCTTTGACGGACGCGGCAACTACGCCATGGGCCTCAAGGAACAGCTCATATTCCCGGAAATCAACTACGATGATATGGACAAGGTGCGCGGCATGGATATCGTGTTCGTGACCACCGCGAAGAGCGACGAGGAAGCCAAGGAGCTCTTGAGCCTCATGGGCATGCCCTTCATCCAGGGCTAAAGGAGGAAACATGGCAAAGAAAAGCATGATCAATAAGCAGCAGGCTGATCCCAAGTTCAGCACTCGCGCGTACACCCGCTGCCGCATCTGCGGCAGACCGCACTCGGTGCTCAGAAAGTACGGCATCTGCCGCATTTGCTTCCGTAACTTGGCGTACAAGGGCGAAATCCCCGGCGTGCGCAAGGCAAGCTGGTAAAAGGAGGGAATGAACATGACCGATCCCATCGCAGATATGCTCACACGTATCCGCAACGCCCTGGTGGTAAAGCACGAAACCGTAGATGTGCCCGCCTCGACGATTAAGAAGGCCATCGCGCAGATTCTCTTGAGCGAAGGCTATATCAAAGGATACGAGCTTCTTGAGAACGGCGTGCAGAAGACCATCCGCGTCCAGCTCAAGTACGGCCCCAACAAGCAGCGCGTCATCGTGGGCCTCAAGCGCATCAGCCGCCCCGGCCTGCGCGTATACGCCCGCAAGGATGAAATGCCCAAGGTGTTGGGCGGTTTAGGCATCGCCATCGTCTCCACCCCCAAGGGCGTGATGACCGATAAGGATGCCCGCAAGAACGCGGTCGGCGGCGAAGTGCTCGCCTATGTCTGGTAAGAAACCATCAACACAGGAGGTGTAAGAAATGTCGCGTATCGGAAAACTTCCGGTTACCATTCTGGACGGAGTGACAATCACGGTCGGTGGTGATAACACCGTCACTGTGAAAGGCCCCAAGGGGCAGTTGAGCGAACAGATTTCCAAGGAAATGATTATCGAGCAGGAGAGCGGCGTCTTGACCGTCAAGCGCCCCACCGATGATAAGCGCCACCGCGCGCTGCATGGCCTCTCCCGCACGCTCATCAACAACATGGTCGTCGGCGTCACCAAGGGTTATACCAAGAACCTTGACATCGTCGGCGTAGGTTACAGGGCGCAGAAGCAGGGCAACAAGCTTGTGCTCAACGTTGGCTACTCCCATCCTGTTGAGTTCATCGAGCCCGCCGGTATCCAGTTTGATGTCCCCGCCCCCAACAAGATCGTGGTGTCCGGCATCAACAAGCAGCTGGTTGGCCAGTTGGCCGCCAACATCCGTGCGGTGCGTGAGCCCGAACCGTATAAGGGCAAGGGCATCAAGTACGATAACGAAGTCGTGCTCCGCAAGGAAGGCAAGACGGGTAAGAAGTAACCAAGGAAGGAGTGACAAGGTAGTATGATTTCGAAGATCGATAAGAATGCTGTGCGCAAGGCACGTCATGACCGCTCCCGCAATCACCTCATCGGTGCCGAGGAGAGGCCCAGGCTCAACGTATACCGCAGCCTGAACCATATCTACGCACAGGTCATCAACGATAAAGTCGGCAACACGCTGGTCGCCGCTTCCACATTGGATGCGTCCATCAAGTCCCAGCTTGCCGATAAAAGCAAAAAGGAAGCAGCTATGCTCGTAGGCGAACTCATCGGGAAGCGCGCTCTGGAAAAGGGCGTCACCAAGGTCGTGTTCGACCGCGGCGGCTATCTGTACACAGGCCGTGTTGCGGCTGTGGCCGAAGGCGCCCGCAAGGCCGGGCTGGACTTCTAAGGAGGGAAAGACGATGCAGAATAGAAGATTCGAGCAGGAAGCTCCCGAGTTTAAGGAACGCCTGGTCTCCATCAACCGCGTAGCCAAGGTCGTCAAAGGCGGCCGTAACTTCCGGTTCTCCGCGCTCATGGTTGTCGGCAACGAAAACGGCAAGGTGGGTATCGGCATGGGCAAGGCTGCTGAAATTCCGGAAGCAGTCCGCAAAGGCATCGAAGATGCCAAGCGCCATATGATCGAAGTGCCCTTAGTTGGCACCACTATCCCGCACCAGGTCGAAGGCCGCTTTAGCAAAGGGCATGTCCGCATGCTTCCCGCTGAAGAAGGTACCGGCGTTATCGCGGGCGGCCCGGCGCGTGCCGTGCTTGAAATGGCTGGCATTAAGGATATCCGTACCAAGAGCTATGGCTCCAACAACCCGGCAAACTGCGTAAAGGCCACATTGGACGGCCTCAAGCAGCTTCGGACTGTTGAGCAGATCGCAAGGCTGCGTGGCAAGACGGTATCCGAGATACTCGACTGATCCAAAGAAAGGAGCGTAACATGGCGAATTTAAAAATCACGCTCGTAAAGAGCACCATCGGCGCCCTCAAGGATCAGAAAGCGACCGTAGAGTCGCTGGGGCTTCGCAAAATCAACAGTGTCACCGTGCAGCCGGACAACGCCTGCACCAGGGGCAAAATCTTTAAGGTAAAACACCTGATCAGGGTGGAAGAAGTATAGGAGGGGATACCATGAAACTGCATGAGCTACAGCCCGCCGCCGGCTCTACAAAGGCGAAAAAGCGCGTAGGCCGCGGTACCGGTTCCGGCATGGGCAAGACCTCCGCAAAGGGCCATAAGGGCCAGAAAGCCCGCAGTGGCAGCAAGAAGAACGGCTTTGAAGGCGGCCAGATGCCCCTCGCACGCCGTTTGCCCAAGCGCGGCTTCACCAACATCTTCGCGAAAGAGTATACGATCATCAACATATCCGACCTTGAAAGGTTGGAGAATGACACCGTGGTCACCGCTGAGGCGCTCAAGCAACTGGGCCTCATCAGCAAGATCGAAAAGGACGGCTTAAAGGTTCTGGGACGGGGCGAGCTTTCTAAGAAGCTTACCGTCAAAGCGGCGAAATTCTCCGAGACGGCAAAAGCCGCAATCGAGGCCAAAGGCGGAAGTGTTGAGGTGATTGAGTAATGTTCAAGACGCTGGTCAACGCGTTCAAAGTCCCTGAAATTCGCAAAAAGATGATGATGACGCTCCTGCTCATCGTCATCTACCGCGTGGGCTGCTTTATTCCCATCCCGGGCGTGAATGCAAGCTTTATTGCCCAGCAGACGGCAAACTTTGATGCATTGGGCTTTTTGAACTTGCTTTCCGGCGGCAGCTTTGCGAGTTTTACCATATTCGCAATGGGTATTTCGCCCTACATTACGGCCTCCATTATCGTGCAGTTGCTTCAGATTGCCATTCCTGCGCTTGAGCGCCTTGCAAAGGAAGAGGATGGCCGCAAGAAGCTGCAGCAGGCCACGAGGTTTGTGGGCGTTGGCTTAGCACTGGTACAGTCCGTGGGCATCATCGTGAGCCTGGGCGCTGGCGCGGTGTACAACGCGAATTTCTTTACTTACATGACGATCGGTATCGTCGCTACTGCAGGAAGCTGCTTCCTGATGTGGCTGGGTGAGCGCATTACGGAGCTGGGCATCGGCAACGGTATTTCCCTACTGATTTTCTCCTCCATCGTGTCTCAGATCCCCACCACCATCATCACCTACGCGCCGCAGATCGGCAACGTGTACTCCGCTTGGCTGGTTCCGCTGATCTTGGTACTGATCGCGGCCGTTATCCTGCTGGTGGTGTTTGTGAATGAAGGCGTGCGCCGCGTGCCGGTGCAGTACGCCAAGCGCGTGGTGGGCCGCAAGCTTTATGGCGGTCAGTCCACCCACATTCCCATGAAGCCGAACGCGAACGGCGTTATGCCGCTCATATTCGCGCTCACTATCACGCAGTTCCCGATCATGATCATTCAGATTGTGGATCCCAGTGCGAGCGGTGGCTTCTCCAAGTTCTGGGTACAGTACATGGGTACGGGTACCGTTGTGTATTATGTGTTCTACGCGCTGCTCATACTGGGCTTTGCGTATTTCTACACCACGATCTCCTTCAACCCCATTGAAATGAGCAAGAACCTGCAGCAAAACGGCGGCTTCATACCGGGCATCCGCCCCGGCAAGCCGACGAGCGACTACCTCTCCCGTATCAGCAGCAGGCTGACGCTCTTTGGCGCTCTGTTCCTCATGATCATCGCCATCCTCCCGAACGTGGTGCTGCATATATTCGGCATCAAGTCGCCCTTTGGCCCCACCAGCGTGCTGATTATGGTCAGCGTGGCGATTGAAACGATGGATCAGCTGCAGAACCAAATGCTCATGCGGCATTACAAGGGCTTCCTCAGTTGAGGGAAGGAGTAAAAGCATGAAGCTGATATTCCTAGGGCCGCCGGGCGCGGGCAAGGGTACACAGGCAACGCTCGTTTGCAGGCGGTACAATATCGCCCATATATCTACAGGGGATATGCTGCGCGCGGAACGCAAGGCGAAAACGCCGCTGGGGATCAGCGCCCAAAGCTATATTGACAAGGGGGAGCTGGTGCCGGACTCTGTCATCATAGACATGGTCAGGCTCCGGCTTGCCCATGAAGATTGCAAAAACGGGTTTTTGCTGGATGGGTTCCCGCGTACCGTCGCACAGGCGGACGCATTAGCGGGGCTGACTGACATCGATCATGTCATCAACCTGGAAGTCCCCTTCGAGCGCTTGGTCGCCCGTATCAGCGGGCGGCGCATCTGCCCGGATTGCGGGGCGGTCCACCACATTTCCACCCATGCGGGCTGCGGCTGCCGGGATTGCGACGGCAAGCTCTATCAGAGGGATGACGATAAGGCGGAAACGGTGGAAAATCGCCTCCGTGTGTACGAAAAGCAAACGGCGCCTTTGATCGCCTATTACCGGGAAAAGGGACTTTTGCATACCATTGACGGCAACCGAACCCCGGAGGAAGTGGATGCGGATCTCGTATCCCTGTTGGGCAGATGGCAATAACAATTAAGACTCCCGCCGAAATAGATCGCATGCGCAAGGCGGGGCGCATCGTGGAAGAAGTGCTGCTGGCCATGAAGAACCTTGTCAGGCCAGGCGTTTCCACGCTGGAACTGGATCGGGCTGCGGTGGATATCATCAAAAGCCGAGGTGCTACAGCGTCCTTTCTCAATTACAGAGGGTACCCCAGGAGCATCTGCGCTTCCATCAACGAGCAGGTTGTGCATGGTATTCCCAGCGGACGGAAGCTGATGGATGGCGACATCGTCAGCATCGACGTTGGCGCCTATCTGGCGGAATGGCACGGAGATGCTGCGCGCACGTTCTTTGTGGGAACGGTAGCTCCTGAGGTACAAAAGCTTGTGCGCGTCACAAGGGAATGCTTTTACGAAGGGCTCAAAATGGCGCGGGCAAATAACCGGTTGGGCGACATTTCCGCGGCAATACAGGCGCATGCGGAGGCGCACGGGTACGGCGTTGTGCGTGAGCTTGTAGGCCACGGCATCGGAAGGCAAATGCATGAGGCACCGGATGTTCCCAATTACGGCAGCTTCGGGCGCGGCATCCGATTAGAACCCGGCATGACGCTTGCCATCGAGCCCATGATCAACCTTGGCACGGCCCGCGTGCAGGTGCTTGCGGACGGTTGGACCGTTGTCACACAGGACAAACGCCCGAGCGCGCATTACGAAAACACCATCGCCATTACGGACGGTGCGCCTGAGCTTTTGACGCTCACACAGGAGGAGCATGGCCCGGAAGTGGAGGAGACATGAACCAAAGCGGCATGGAACTCTTAGGCCGCGTGGCGGTAAGCACAGCCGGAAGGGACGCGAGGCGCGCGTTTCTGGTTGTGGGTCTTTCCGGGGAAGGATATGTTCTGCTTGCTGACGGAGACTTGCGCAAAATGGAACGCCCCAAGAAAAAGAAGCTGAGGCACGTTCGCCTCGAACCCGCCGTGGCGGAAGAGGTACGGGAGCAGCTGACGCAAGGCGGATATGTGCAGGACGCGCAGATACGCAAAAGCATTTTGTCCCTGGGATATGGACTTGAGTAAGAAAGCGAGGAGGGATAGCTTGTCTAAACAGGATGTTATTGAAGTAGAAGGCATCGTTTCGGATTCGTTCCCGAACGCAATGTTCGAGGTCGAGCTACAAAACGGGCATAAAATACTCGCGCATATCTCCGGCAAGCTGCGGATGAATTTTATCCGTATATTGCCCGGAGACAAGGTCACGGTGGAGCTTTCCCCCTACGATCTCACGCGCGGAAGAATCACTTGGCGCGCAAAAAACTGATGTGAGCACAAGTTTAAGGAGGAACACGAAATGAAAGTCAGGCCTTCGGTGAAGCCGATTTGTGAGAAATGCAAGATCATCAAGCGCAAAGGCCGCGTGATGATTATCTGCGAGAATCCCAAGCATAAGCAGAAGCAAGGTTAAGCGCTCCAAGCGGATGACAGCGCATCCGTAAAGAGCTGCGGGGGCTGCACACGGCTGCCTACAACGCTTAAAGCGTTACCGGGCGGCGGCCGTGCAAAACTGTCAAATTTGGCGCGAGCCGTCAAATTTGACGATTGCAAGCCTCCAAAACAGCCCGGAAGTATGAACCGGCCCCAGTTTGGCTATGGTTCAACAGGAAAAGAACCCGCTCGGTGCGGCTGGCGCGACAAAGTCGCGCAATCCGGCGGGAGTGAACATAAAAGCAAAGAGCTATTTTTTCAGGAGGTGTAACACCCATATGGCACGTATTTCTGGTGTAGACTTGCCCAGAGACAAACGCGTGGAGATTGGCCTGACCTATATCTATGGTATCGGCCGCAAAACGGCGTCCAATATCATTGCAGCGTGCGGCGTAAATCCGGATATCCGCATACGCGATCTGTCTGAAACCGATGTAAACAAGCTCAGGGAGTACATTGACCACAACGTCAAGGTAGAGGGCGACCTCCGCCGCGAAGTCTCCATGAACATCAAGCGCCTCATCGAGATTGGCTGCTACCGCGGCGTTCGTCATCGCAAGGGGCTTCCCGTCCGCGGGCAGAGCACCAAGCAGAACGCCCGTACGCGCAAGGGTCCCAAGCGTACGATGGGCGGCAAGAAGAAGTAAGGAGGAAAAGCGAAAATGGCAAAAGCGACAAAGATCAAAAAGACTGTTTCGCGCAAGCGCCGCGAAAGAAAGAACATCGAACGCGGTGCGGCGCATATCCGCTCCTCCTTCAACAACACCATGGTCACCATTACGGATACGCTGGGCAACGCCATTTCCTGGGCGTCTGCAGGCGGTTTGGGATTCCGCGGCTCCCGCAAATCCACGCCCTATGCGGCGCAGATGGCGGCGGAAACCGCAGCCAAGGCTGCTATGGAACATGGCCTCCACACCGTGGAAGTCTATGTGAAGGGCCCCGGTTCCGGCCGCGAAGCCGCGATCCGCGCGCTGCAGGCTGCAGGGCTGGAAGTGAACATGATTAAGGACGTGACGCCTATCCCGCACAATGGTTGCCGTCCGCCCAAGCGCAGAAGAGTGTAAGGAGAGTTTACTATGGCAAGATATACAGATTCCGTTTGCAGGCTTTGCCGCCGCGAGGGAATGAAATTGTTCTTAAAGGGTGACCGCTGCTATGGCGCAAAGTGCGCTGTAACCAAGCGCCATACCCCACCGGGCCAGCATGGCCAGGCGCGTACCCGCAAACAGTCCGAATACGGCATCCAGCTGCGCGAGAAGCAGAAGTGCCGCCGTACTTACGGTGTATTGGAATCCCAATTCAGGAAATACTTTGACATGGCCTCTAACATGCGCGGCGTTACGGGCGAGAATATGCTCAGCCTTTTAGAGCGCAGGCTCGATAACGTGGCGTACCGCCTGAACTTGGGCGAAAGCCGCGCCATGGCCCGCCAGCTCGTTCTGCACGGTCACATCCGCGTAAATGGCAACAAGGTTGACATCGCGTCCTACCTTATCAAGGTTGGCGACGTCATTACCGTGCGCGAGTCCTCCCGCGATATTCCCGTATTCAAAGCGCTGCGTGAGCAGGGCGCGGGTAAGCCAATCCCTAAGTGGTTGGAAATGAACGCGGAGACGCTTACGGGCAAGGTGATTGCGCTCCCGCAGCGCGATGATATCGACCTGACGATAGAAGAGCATTTGATCGTTGAGTTCTACTCCAGATAAGCGTCTGACCTTTAGATCCGTCATCGGGGCGGCAACGCCCCTTCGTATCTTTGTTGACCTTAGGACGTACGGGCGGCGCTCAACGATTAAATATGCGTTTTAAGCGCAGCCCAATAGGAGGGAAAACATGATTGAGATCGAAAGACCCAAAATAGAGTGCGTTGAAAAAAGGATGGGCTACGGCAAGTTTGTCGTGGAGCCGCTTGAGCGCGGTTTTGGAACGACGCTCGGGAACTCCTTAAGGAGAGTCCTGCTTTCCTCATTGCCTGGCGTTGCGGTAACATCCGTTAAAATCGACGGTGTGCTGCATGAGTTCTCCACCGTGGAGGGCGTGAAGGAAGATGTCACCGAAATCATCCTCAACCTCAAGGAGCTTTGCGTGCGCCTGCACAGCAACGAGCCCAAGAAGGTTGTCATCGACGCTAGCGGCGAGGGCGAAGTCACCGCTGGCGATATCCTGCCGGATTCCGATGTGGAGATCATCAATCCCGAGCTGCATATCGCCACGCTAGACAAGAATGCGCATCTCCATATGGAGATTATGCTCGATCATGGCCGTGGCTATGTATCGGCGGACAAAAACAAGCGCGTTGGTATGTCGATTGGCGAAATCGCGGTGGACAGCATTTATACGCCCATTGAAAAGGTCAACTTCTATGTAGAGGATACGCGCGTAGGCTCCTCCACGGATTTCGACAAGCTCACTTTGGAGGTTTGGACCTCCGGCAGCATCGAACCGGACGAGGCGGTCAGCCACGCCGCGAAGATCCTGACCGAGCACCTCTCGCTCTTTACCAATTTGACGGATCATATTCCGGGCGAAGTCATCATGGTTGAGAAGGAAGAGGACAAGAAAGAGAAGATCCTGGAGATGACAATCGAGGAGCTGGATCTTTCTGTGCGTTCCTACAACTGCCTCAAGCGTGCGGGCATCAACACAGTAGACGAACTGGTGCAGCGCAACGAAGAGGAAATGATGAAGGTAAGGAACCTTGGGCGCAAATCCCTGGAAGAAGTGCAGCAAAAGCTGCTCGCATTGGGGCTGACGCTCCGCAACAGCGAAGACTAATACGAATCTCGTTAAGTAGTAACTAGGAGGAAAGCATTATGCCTAACCGCAAGCTGAATATGGCTACGGATCAGCGCGTCGCTATGCTGCGCAACCTCACCACGGCGCTCATCTGGAATGGCAAAATCATTACCACTGAGACCCGTGCAAAAGAAGTGCGCCCCATCGCCGAGAAGCTGATCACGCTTGCCGTCAACGAATATCAGAACAGCGAAGTCGTGAAAAAGGAATCCCGCAACGACAAGCAGCAGATCATCGAGCGGGACGTTAACAACGACAAAGCGAGCAAGCTGCACGCAAGAAGGCAAATCATGGCCTATCTCTATGACGTGCCGGAGTTCAAGTCCAAGAAGGAAAGCAAGTCCGAGTACAAAGAGCGCACCGCGGACAAAGCGCATCCCGTTGTGGAGAAGCTGTTCCGTGAACTCGCTCCCAAGTACGACAAGAGGAGCCGTGAAGTGGGACGCGGCGGTTATACCCGCATCCTCAAGCTCGGACCCCGCCGCGGCGACGCCGCAGAAATGGTCGTTCTGGAGCTCTTATAATCGGTCAAAAAACTTGCCGCCTTTTCAAACAGAAGGCGGCTTTCTTTATGCATGAACTGCGCATATGGTGCGCCGCGAAAATCCGAAATATAAGGACATTCGCAGGCGTTACCCAAATTGTGTTTCTTACAGACTGAACATTAAAAAGAATCAGTGAAAAATATTTTCTATTTTTATGAATTTGGGATTGAAAACCCATACATGCTTTTGGTATACTTACGCGAGGTCAGGGGAGCTCCTCCTCTCGGTACCCGAAAGGTTTCATGTTTGAATAAGGTTGCATTGCGTGATGAACGCTGAAACACATGAAATTTTGAAAGGAGAATACAAATGGAAAAACCAAAGACTGTCTTCGGTTATCTGCCGGAGGACAAGCCAAGCACAGGAAAACTCATTTTCTTTGCCCTCCAGCAAATTCTCGTCATGTTCCCGGCGACCGTGCTTGTCGCCCTGCTGACCGGCTTCCATGTTTCCACCACCATATTCGCAAGCGGCTTCGCGACAATCTGCTTCCTGCTTATCACCAAAGGTAAAATCCCTCTCTATTACGGCTCCAGCTTCTCCTATATCGCGGCGATCGTCGGCATCACAGGCGCAAAGTTCGGCGTAACCGCAAGCGACGCACTCATCTCCCAGGCACAGTTCGGTATCATCTGCTCAGGTCTCGTATCTATATTGGCTGGTATTGTCGTAAACCGCTTCGGCATAGAAAAAATAGAAAAGGTACTACCCCCCACGGTGACGGGCCCAATCGCGATGGTCATCGGTATCTCGCTCGCGAGCACCGCCATCACCAACGCAGCCGGGTTTGACGCAACCACCGGCGCTACCTCAGGCATCGCTTGGGCGGCCGCGCTTGTCACGCTGCTTGCGACGATACTGTTCTCGGTTTACTTAAAGGGTGTAGGCGGCCAGCTCTCCATACTCTTTGGCATACTCGTAGGCTATGTCGTGGCAATCCCGATGGGACTTGTGGATTTCTCAAAAGTGTTCACGGGTACCGTCATACAGGTTCCGCACTTTACGCTACCCACCCCGAATATTGCCTCATTGATCGCCATCATGCCCATAGCGATCGCTACCATACCCGAATCCACGGCGCACCTGTTCCAGCTGGACATCTACGTAAACGACCTGGCTGAGAAAATGGGAAGGCCCAAGCGCGATATCGCGGGCAAGCTTGGCTTGAACCTCATCGGCGACGGCGTGGGAGATATCGTATCCTCGCTCTTTGGAGGCCCCGCCGGCACGAACTATGGCGAAAACCTCTCCACAATGGCCATCACCAAGAATTTCTCCGTCTGGGTATTAGGCGCGGCCGCAGTGCTCGCCATGGCGATCTCATTCATTGCGCCAATCTCCAACGCCATCAACACCATTCCCACTGCGGTCATCAACGGCGCATGCATCTACCTGTTCGGCGTAATCGGCGCACAGGGCGTGGCAATCATGATCAACCGCAAGGTGGATATGTTCTCCGCGCGCAACCTCGCCGTAATCGCCACCATACTGGTGATCGGTCTGGGCGGGCACTATGGCTTCCCGGGTGGCATGATCCCGATTTTCGGCGTACAGGTCCCCGCCATCGCCACTGCCTCCCTGTTCGGCATAGCACTCAATGGTATTCTGCAGATCGGCAAGGGCAAAGACGAATAATTTGAACGGGAATGGCCTGAGTCTTCCGAAGTGAAGGCCCAGGCCGCCCTTTTTCTTTGCAGGGGAATTCAGTAAAACTCTTTGTCGATATGATGAGCCTTCCGTACCGGAAGGCTCTTTCTTTTGCGATAAAGATGGAACGAAAGCGATTTGGAAATCGTCTTAATGGAAAAAGGAGGGCAGGCGCATGGATAAAAAGCGACTATGGCTATTCGGCGTTGCGGCTGCGGCGCTCATTGTGGTTGCGCTGCTCATTGGAGGCGGACACAGGCCGTTTAGGAGCATCAATGCGGATGAGATTGCGGCAATCAATATTACGGCGCGCCCGCCGGACGTCACCAGAAAGATTACGGACACCGCTGGTATCGCAGAGATTATGAATGCCATCCAAAACGTCGTGATCTATCAAAAGAGTGAGGAATGGCGGGACTATGCCGGGCAGGCTATGGAGTTTACCCTGATATTGCGCTCGGGCGGACAGATGACGATTGTGGCTTACAATCCGTTTCTGATTATCAACGGGCAAGGGTACCGTACAAAATACGGGCCTTGTGAGGAATTGAACCGCCTGGGGAACGCAGTGATCAATGGATATGCTGTTCAGGCTCATTAGAGGCGCAGCATTTAGCAGGAAATCATGCATTTGCAGGAGCAATTTAACCCCAATGTAATGCATCCATCTGCGCATCCGTACGCCACGCGCCAGAAAATGTCATTCATCGAAGCTAGTATGCCTATGCAGGAAATAATATAGAATTGCAGGAAAGTACCTCTTTTGAAGGCGCATCGATTGACATATGCTTGTAACGCAGCTTATGATATAGGTGCACATCATATGCGCCGTTCCATGTTCAATGGCGAAAGGGCGGCGACATTCTAACGGAGGATTGGTATATGAACACCTATATTCAGGAAGTTATCGAACGGGTCAGACACCGCGATGCAAACGAACCTGAATTCCTGCAAACGGTTGAGGAAGTACTGAACTCTCTCCAGGTGGTCATCGAAAAGCATCCCGAGTATCAGAATATGGCGCTGCTGGAGCGGATGGTGGAACCGGAACGCACGATTGAATTCCGCGTGGTATGGATGGACGATAGCGGTCAAGCCTGCGTCAACCGGGGGTACCGGGTACAGTTCAACAGCGCGATCGGGCCTTATAAAGGGGGCTTGCGGTTTCATCCCAGCGTAAACTTATCCATCATGAAATTCCTGGGCTTTGAGCAGACATTCAAAAACAGCCTTACCACGCTGCCCATCGGCGGAGGCAAGGGTGGATCGGACTTTGACCCGCGCGGCAAGTCCGACTGTGAGATCATGCGTTTCTGCCAGGCGTTCATGACGGAATTATACCGCCATATTGGGCCGGATATAGACGTGCCAGCAGGGGATATCGGCGTGGGCGCGCGGGAGATCGGCTACCTGTTCGGCCAGTACAAGCGGATATGCGGCTGCTATCAGCCGGGCGTATTGACAGGCAAGGGGTTGGCGTTTGGCGGAAGCCTCATCCGGCCGGAAGCTACCGGCTTTGGGGCGGTGTATTATGCCTTGGAAGTATTCCGCCATGAAAACGATAGTATAAAGGGGAAGACGTTCGCGCTTTCCGGCTTTGGAAACGTCACATGGGGCGTTGCGCGTAAGGTTGCGGAATTGGGCGGCAAGGTCGTCACCATTTCGGGGCCGGACGGGTATGTGTACGACCCGGATGGCGTCAGCACGCAGGAGAAGATTGCCTACCTTGTGGCCATGCGCAATTCCGGCAGGGACAAGGTGGAGGATTATGCGATTAAATTTGGCGTTCCGTTCCACAAAGGCGAAAAGCCCTGGAGCGTGCCGGTGGATGTCGTCATGCCTTGCGCCACGCAGAATGAGATACATCTTGCTGACGCCGAACAGATCGTCAAAAACGGCGTAAAGTATTATATTGAGGTTTCCAACATGCCCACCACCAACGAGGCGCTCAATTATCTTTTGAAGCAGCCCGGCGTGATTGTGGCGCCCAGCAAGGCGGTAAACGCGGGCGGCGTGGCCACCTCGGCCCTTGAAATGAGCCAGAACTCCATGCGCATGAGGTGGAGCGAGGAAGAGGTGGACAATAAACTTAAGTCCATCATGAAGAGTATACACGACAGCTCCATGCAGGCGGCCGCCGAGTATGGCCTGGGTTACAACCTTGTGGCGGGAGCGAATATCGCGGGCTTCAAAAAAGTGGCGGAAGCCATGATCGCGCAAGGCATGGTATAAGTACTAGATCATAATCTGAAATGACATAAAAGCAGGCGGCATTAGCGCCTGCTTTTGCATACTACTGTGTATCGCGTGCTTTTTTTACCGTAGTTGATGGTATGGTACTTATAGTAGAAAACGGGGGAGTTGTTCTGCAAGACGCTGCCATGAACGCAGTCATCAGTTTAAAACGGCATACCATCTGGATGGAGGACTAAACCGCTCCTGGGACAGGATGCTTACCTGCAACCCAACAAGCATTTTTCCGTCTCATGGGACGCCCTTTGGCCCGCTGGATTACAAAAATACCGCCATTTTATGGGGCGGGCTTTCATCCGCACAACCTCAAAGGCCTGAGGAAAGCAAATCATGTTCATTCCCATTCCAGACTCCGCTCCTTGCACAGCGCAACAAAGCGTGCTAAAGCCGGGTTAAGCCATTTGTTCTTGTGGTAGACAAGCTGTGTAAAAAGCTTCAGGTCCGTCGCATATGGCTTGATACGCAATAACCCTAAAGCCGCTTCCTCCTCCACGGCGTACCGGGGGAGGTAGGAGACGCCGAGGCCGTTGCGTATAAATTTTTTAATTGCTTCCACGCTCTGTGTCTCCAGTACGTTGTAGGGATAATATTTTTTGCTTTTGAGGTATGCGTCAAACGCCTGCCGGTAGGTACATTCCTTTTCCGTATACAGCGCCATATAGGTCTCACCGGGAAGAAAATCCTCTCCTTCATAGGAGGCGGGGGCGACAAGGCAAAGCGCTTCTTCCTTAAGCAATATGGTCTGCAGGTTGCTGTATGCATAATCCGGTTGCAAAAGGAAGCTCAGGTCCAAATCCCCGGCAGAGAGCCGCACGCGCAGATAGTCGCAATGATCGTTGATAATGGAGACCTGCACCTGCGGGTAACGTGTCTTGTATTCCTTGATGATGGGGAACAGCCGGTACATCATCAGCGATTCCGGCGCACCGATGCGGATGCTGCCCTGCGGCTCCGTTTCCGTATCGTCCAAAGACTGCAATTGCTCATATTGTGCAAGCAGCGCGTCCGTGCGCTCCAAAAGCCGCTGCCCGAATGACGTCAGGCGGATGCCCTTTCCCAGACGTTCAAACACGGGCTTCCCATAGAAGGCCTCGATTTGCTGTATCTGGGTTGTCAGCGTGGACTGCGCGTAGCCAAGCTCCTGCGCCGCTTTTGTAAAGCTGTTCAGCTCCGCCACTTTCTTAAACGCCTTGAGGTTTCGCAATTCCATAGTCGGCCCCCTCTCATCTTTTGTAGCTTATCATCAATTATTTTGATAATCAATATTGAAACTTTCAATTTTACAAATAGATTGATATCCCCTATCCTAGAATTTCGGAAGGGGATGTTTGTTTGAAGAAGAAACTCAATACATGGACGGTAAGTGGTCTGATGATCGGACCGATATTGGGCTCCGGCATCGTATTCTTGCCGCCGCTTGCGTATGAGGCGTTGGGCAACCACGCCATTTGGGCCTGGGGCGTTATGATGGCGCTCGGAGGCCTGTTTGCCTACGTATTCGCGAAGATGGCTGTTATGACCAAAAGCAACGAAGGCATGAGCCTTATTGTAGGGAATATGCTGGGGGGCCGTTTCAGAGAGCTTTCCTCCAATTATTTGACGGCTGCGGTATTCTTTGGCCCGGTGGCGGTGGCAAAGACGGCAGCAGGATTTTTAAAAGGCATATTTCCCGGCATGGAAGAGCTGGCGCTTGCCGCGCTTGTGCTCGTACTTTGCTATGGGCTGATTGCTTCAGGCGTTACCGCCATGGGGCGGTTGATCCTGCTGCTTTCCACAGCGACGACGCTGCTTTTGATCGGCGGCAGCGGCATGACGCTGTTTTCTGCGCCCGCGCCCGCGCTTCCCACGGGACTTCCGGATCTGGGAGAGTTTGGCGGAACGCTGCTCTTCATTTTCTGGGCAATCATCGGCTGGGAAGTGCTCGGTAATTATATTGAGGATGTACATAATCCGGAGCGTACGATAGTGCGCGCAATGAAGATCAGCCTTGTTGTCATCGTGGCCGTATATATGGCGACGACATTTGCGCTGCAGACCTATTACCAGACGCACGCGGGAGAAGCTCGTATCCAACCGTTGTTGTTCCCGTTGATGGGAGAGTATGCCGACCCCGTTTTCTCCATACTGGCGGCCGGATTATGCATCTGCACAGTCGTCTCGGTACTTGGCGCGGTCACCCGGCAGATCCGGGCGAGAAGCGAGGCCGGGCTCCTGCCAGCCGTACTCGGGAAAAAACATGTGCCGTTGCTTGCGTTCATTTCCATCCATACGCTTGTTATGATCGCGTCTTTACTGGGCATATTGGATGTGGAAAACATGGTAGGCATTGCGAATACGTTCTTTATCGGTAACGCACTATTAGGCCTTGCGGCGGGATTCCTGTACTTCAAAAACAAAGCATTGAAGGTCAGTGTCGCCGTGCTGATTTTGATGCTCGCGTTGCTGCTGTTGTTTTCGAAACCTTTTGCGCTCATCGCGTTCGCAGGTGTCACGGCCCTTTCGCTGTGGAAGAGCCGCCCCGCTATCCTGCAAACCGATGCTGCAGAAGACGTAAAGTAGATCAAACGGAGACTCGGCACCGCAAAAAGAATCACCAGCAAGAGCCAAGCAGGGATGGAATATGAGATGCGTACCCGCATCTTATTCCATCCCTGGCTACAACTCCGTTTACGGTTGGAACCGTCTAAAAAACAACGTTCTCTTTATTCGTAACTTCGACAGATACGTGGAATACGGTGACTACATCGCCGTTTAAACCTACTCCTATTCTGACGCCGTTTTTTGTATATCGGCTCCACCAGTTATCTTTCGTTGAAATTGTATACCCAAACTGCTCCATTACCTGATCCGCCTCGTCAAGCGAGCATCCAACGGAGAGCCCCAAAAGAATGTATTTTGTTGTTTTGATCTGATATTCAACAATATGATACTTGTCAATGACGTCGGGATGACCGCCTAATGTGAAGGAGACGTCATCGTTTTCAAGGCTGTAGCCCCCGAATCCTTGATTTCTGATATATCCGTCCGTGTTTTGAAGCGAGGATTCCGGGAGCGTCAAATCAAAAGGCACATCGCAATTTTGGTTCACTTCTTCTATTGCCTTGTTGGTTTTGACGGAACAGGCGGGCAGAGACGACAGACATAAAAGCAGAATCACGATTATCACCGTTGCCTTTTTCATAGGACAACTCCTGAATTTTAATTTGAGAGGGAAGCGATGCCTCCCTCCCTTTCGTTCGCTTATGCCACAAAGAGAGCTATACAAGGAACATCGCAACGATTATCGTTACCGCGAGGCCGATTGAGACCGGGATGAGGTTCTTTCTCGCAAGGTCCACGGCCTTTACGTTGCAGATAGCGGCAACAGGAATGACTGCCCAGGGGATGACCGTGCCGCCGTCCACCCAAATGGTGACCACCTGGCCCAGTGCCGCGAGTGTGGCGGCGTTCGCGCCAGTGGCGATTGAGAACGTATGCGCGAGCGAGCCTAAGAGCGGCAGGCCGGAGAAACCGGAGCCGTCCAAACCTGTCACAATGCCCACAAGCGCCTGAACAATCACCACAAAGCCGCCGCCGAGCTTTACGTTTTCCGCCAGGAACCAGCCGAAATCGTTGAGTATGCTGGGGCTGCCTTCCCCAAGGACTTTTGCCGCCATTTCGCCGCTGCCCATAAAGAAGAACCCGGCGATGATGATGACAGGCCCGAATATTTTAATGGCGAACATGAAGCCTTCACGGAAGTGGTCCGCAATCGCCTCAAGGGAGGCGAAGAATTCGCCGCGGAATATGGTGATGAGGCTCAGTATCACAATGGCCGTGCCGCCCACCAGCGCCGTGGCGTCGCCGCCGCGCAGGTCATAGATCAGCATCAGCACAATATCCGCAACGAACAGCAGCGGCGTTAAAATGGCGATGATATACGCAAAGGGCGTATGCTTCTTTTGCGCCGGGGCTTCCTCTGCGCTATCCTGGGTAAGCTCCACGGTATCGCCGCCCGCGGCTGCGGCAGCAGCCTTGTTTTCGCGCACAAACATCACCCAGCATGCCGCGATTGTCACAACCGACATCACGGCCCAAAGAGGTACGCTTGCCTGTATGACGGCGCTTGGATCAAGCTCTGCAGCCTTTGCGGTTATGGCGGGCGCGCCCTGTATGATAAAATCGCTAGAAAGCCCAATGCCGTGGCCGAATATATTCATGGCCACCGCACACCAGATGTTGGGAAGTCCCACCTTGAGCGCCACAGGCAGCATCAATGCGCCGACGAGCGCAACGGCGGGGGAGGGCCATACGAACCAGGAAACGATGAGCATCACGGCCCCCACCACAAAGAACGCGACCTTCTTGCTTTTAACGACCCTCTTGATGGGCGCAACCATCAGTTCATCCGCGCCGATGCTACTTAGCCCCTTGGACATTGCTACCACAATGCCGATGACCACGATGATGCCTAAGAACTCCATGCCCGCGTTCAACACAGAATTGTAGAGGACCTGTACCGCCTTTACGATATTTCCCGTCGCGGCAAGCCCCATCAGGAACATGCCGATGATACAGGGCAGCACGATTTCCTTTTTCATCAGGAGTATGCCGATGATCACCAGTGTCATAATCAGGTACACATAGTGCAACAAACCAAGGCTCATATTCGTTCCCCCCAACCAATTTTTAAGTGTTACCCCAGGCGGCGGTTTCGCGGCGTTTCTCCCTGCTGCCGCGAAGGCCGGTTTTGCAGCGCCACGCGCATGCCTTTTGAGAAAATATCAGCAAGGCCCAGGGCTGCTACGCGGTCATGAATTTTGCGGCTGTCCGCCGTATACAGGTTAAGCTCCTTCATGCGCTCAAACAACACCGAGCCGGAGAATGTGTATTTGAGCCCCATCCCGCGCTCCGTTGTCATCTGTTCGCGTACATAGGCGATTGCTTCGCCGATGGCAAGCTGCCGCGGCAATATGACGGGCGTTTCCCCGCGCACATACCGTACCGCATTGCAACCGGCAAGCGTGCCTGTAACAATGGCCTCGGTATGCCCCACCAAAAGACCCGCCTTTTCCCCGGCACAGAAGAGGTTTTCTACACCCTTTACCTGCAGCGCATCGTCCCGTGGGGCCATGGCGAAGAAACGCATGGAGTTGCCTCGTCCGCCCGCGTAGGGGTCCTCGTAGCGGGCGTTTTCAAGTCCGGGTATCTGATGCAGCTTTTCCAAATTGAAGAATGGAGCCATCAACTTTGCGTGGCCGGTATCCAGCAGTACCACGTTCTTTTTAAATTCGGCCAACGCGTATTGCTGACAAGCCTTAATGTCCAGATGGTCTTCAATGAGCGCATCGGGTATGGGGATGACGGCGACGCCGTCTTTGTTGAGCGTCTCTACAATTTTGGGCGAAAGCGATTCTTTATGCAGCTTGCAGGAGCCGCTCATGGCCCCGATGGATCCGTTCGCCTTCTTGCCCATCATTTCCGTTACGCCCGCAAGGCCTGTTAAGCTGACCCTGCCTCCAAAGCTAGGGCAGCGCAGGATGCACATGGCGCAGCCGTTGCCGTACGTGGCGCAGTTGTTCATAGGCCCGGCGGTTCCCGTGGTGTCAATGAACACGTCGCCTTCATAAACGTTTTCGTCCGCGTCGAAAACGCTTCTGATGGTTTCCCCGTCCATATCCACGCGATTCACGCGCGCGTTGAAGCGTATATCCACGCCGAGCTTCAAAAGGTGTTCCGTAACCGCGCCGGGCGTGGTGCCGATGTCGTAAAGGCTCGCGTGCTTATGGCCTGGGAAATCGATGTTTGTGTGGCGCGCATGCGCGTCCGCAATATGGAACAGGTCCCCGCCGCCCAGGGCGATTGCTTCCTCCGTTGCCGTAAAGCGCCCGTTGTTGCGCATGATACCGCCCACTAGGCCCGTGCCCAAAAGCATATCCGTACGCTCAAGCAGCGTTACCTCCGCGCCGTTTTTTCTCGCGCTGACGGCTGCGGCACAGCCGGACCATCCGCCTCCGGCGATTACTACCCGCATGATGTTCCTCCTTTGTATTTGCGCCTTAAGACCGGCGGACCTCTGTAACAAGAAAGGCGTTTACCAAAGAGCAAATGCGGCCGCATTTCACTGTCTTGATAAACGCCTTCTGTTGGTAAGCGCCATTTTTAATGGGTTTAAGCATAAATTGGTCGCATTCGTTTGTCAAGCGGTTTTTTTCCTTAATAATAGGCCAGCTCATTCCCCGGTATTTTTTAGCCTCCCTTCTTTTTGACTGAAATATAAGAAAATATGCAGCTTAACTCCGTTTCAGTCCGCAATATCCGAAAAGGCGAATGGCACAACCCGGAAGTAGAAAACGGAAAGAGCCAACCGCTTTCATTTTGCAATCGGCTAGCTCAACCGCTCCGAATAATTTCCCCTGACCATTCTATTAATAAATGTGTTAAGGCCTTTTCCGCGTTGAGCAAGCTTTTTCATTTTCTCTACGCAGAAAACGCCCGCACTCCCGTATGTGTAGAGATAGATGCTACCATCCGTGAACTGAATTCTTATAAAATCGCTCCCGCATTCATAGGCCAGTATTCCGGACTCGCCGTTTATATAGCGTTTCATGCCGGATCTCCTTTACGTTGCATCAATATGCTTTTTTCTAATTTAATACAGAATTGACTGGCAACGCAAGCTAGAGATAACGAATAAGTCCCCGTTGCCGGGGACTTAAGCTTTTCGAGAAAATGCTAGCAACGTATGGCGGCTATCCGCGTTACGGTTCCTGCTTGAAAGTTACCTCCGGCGCCATCTCACGTTGCTGAGCACCGGTTTTTATAAATAGGAACAAGGCAAGCACAAGAAACGGCAGCCCACCGATAACGCCGGTGATCGCGGGCCCCAGCAGCGGGTTATAGCCGGGCTTTGCAAGGTAAATCGCCAGCCCTGCACCCGCATTAACGGTGGAATGGATCATTGCTGCGGGAATGGCGCTCTTCAGCTTTATTGTGACATAGCCTTCAATAACGCCCAATGCCATGCAGAATACAATCATACCCAGTACGCCAAGCAAGGGATAGCCGAAATATTCTGTGCCGTAGTTATGCCCCATGACGATGACCGGCGCATGCCAAACGCCCCAGATTACACCAGAAAGGAGCAGCGCCGCACGGTCTGAATGGTATTCGCGCAGCTTGGGAAGGAGGTAGCCTCTCCAGCCAAGCTCCTCCCCCAGCGTGGGGATAATGTTGATGACAGGCCCCAGCAGTATGACCTGCAAAAGGGATGCCAGAAACAGCTGCTCCGCTGTCATCGTTGCGGCGCCCCCTGAAGCGACGATCTGCTTAAGCAGGGTAAGCCCGGGGTCAAGCGAGGCAGGGAATATCAGGAAATAGACCGCTACGCTTAAGAACAAAAGCAGGGTTGGCCCAAAGAATACGAGCAGGTAGTGCCGGATATGCCCCTTGAAGTTCGGGCGTAGATACATGTTCTGGAACCCTTCCTTTGTTACCAACCGTGTCAAAATGTTTCCCAATGTCGGCGCGAACATGGCTGCCGCAACCAGGATTATCGAGTTACCCGCTCCGTACGGGATGCCCAGTATGGGTACCAACAAAAACAAAATCCATGCGATACTAAATGTGAATACTGCAAATAAAATCAGCCGCTTTTTCGTGAGCTTGTTTGTGCATTCCATATAATATTCCTCCTTTATGATAACTCTATATGGTAAAACTCGTTACAGGCTGCTTTTGAGCCGCTCCAGCAGAGCATGGTACCGTTCCTCCTGTGCAAGTGCCGAAAATACAGGGCTTTCCACTACACCCAGCATGCTTTTTTTGATTGTCTTTGCATCACGCGGGAGGCCCGTTCCCAAATCCAGCTGCTCCAGCCAGGAATTCAGCTGGTCAAAGAAGCTGTCTCCCTGCAGACGTAACGGATAGATATTGCCGGTGACAATGCCTGCGTACTCTTCTAGCATATCGAGCGCTCTTTCGTGGTTCTGCTGCATGCAATACCCTTGTGCCGCCGAAAGATAAATGCCGATAATAACCGCCGGATGGAGGTGCTTCATGTCAAACGCTTCTGCAACGATTAGCCCGCGCCTGAGCGCCTCTTCAAACTTCTTTGTGTCGTTTGCGCATAACATCAGATAAGGGGGCAGGAAATTAAACAGCACCACAATGTTCTGGTACATGCCAATCTGCAATACCTCCTTGGCCTCTTCGACGCGGCCCGTCATCTGGTAGGCTGAGGCCAACAGAGATTCCGGCGGCATGGCTGGAACAATCGCGCCATCCAGCAGCTCGAGCGCGGTGCCGGGGTCGTTCGTCATCAGGCAGCACATTGCTTCCATAAACAGCGCCTGCTTGGTTAAGGATACATCTCCGCTTTCCTCCCGTACGCGCGAAAACAATGCTTTACTCTGCGCAAGCAGGGCTTCTGCCTTGGATGGGTCATTCGCCAATTCCAAATGATTGACGATCAGCATACCAATCTGCAGCAGCAGGGGAAAGCAGGAGTAATACTTACGGATAATCTGGTCGCAGTCTTCGATTACCGTGTCAAACGGCTTTGCCGCAAAGTCCGCGGACAGTCTGCGGTACAGCTTGCGAATATCCTCTTTTGTCATTTGCGGCTTATAGTCCATCAGATCGTCGATGCTGATGTTAAAGTATGCCGCAAGTTGGGGGAGAAACGTCACATCCGGGTAACTTTGCCCCGTCTCCCATTTGGAAACGGACGCTTTGGACACGCCCATGTAGCTTGCCAGCTCATCCTGCGTGATGCCCTTTTCCTTGCGCTTGTTCACAAGCACGCTTGCAATATTGATTTCCTTCATACAAATCACCTCTTATGGCTGTATTGTATTGCGCGGGAGCATGGAAATCAATGGATTTAAGGTTGATT
>JAEYSE010000057.1 GCA_023435025.1 Bacillota bacterium | reverse complement strand
TTTTTGCGCGCCTTCTGCTGTGGAGTGGGGTAACCGAATACCAGCATGGCAGCGGGGAAGACATAGGGCGGCAGAGAAAGCAGTTGCCGGTGTTCCTCGCAGCGCTCCATGACGTCGCCGATATAGCAGGAGCCGATGCCGAAACTTTCCGCGGCGGTCACCGCGTTTTGCGCGGCAATGTTGCAGTCCGAAACCGCAAGCAGCAGATCACCCACGCCGGGCTGGCGCGGGTTGCAGGAATACGCCGAGTACGCGTCGTACCACTTTTGGCAGTCCGCTAAAAAAATAAGCACCATAGGCGCTTTCGCGATAAACGGCTGGTTGTCACAGGTAATGGCAAGACGGTCCTTGATGCCCTGATCCGTAATATCAAGTATGGTATAGAGCTGCTGGTTGCCAGCGCTTGGCGCGGCCATGGCAGCAAGCAGAATTTCCCGCTTGATAGCGGCGGAAATTTCCCTGTCTTCATACACGCGGACGGATTTACGGTTGTGTAGGCTCCGGATGATTTCGTTCATTCTGCTCGCTCCTTTTAAGGGCATTATAGAGACTCTTGGGTAAGAAGGCAAGGGTAGGGGCGTAAAATTTTAGCATGTAGGCGATTGTTCTGGTATAATAGCGGCAACCGGCAGAAGAGCGGGTGGATATATGGCCGTCGTTTGGCACGATAAACTTGTACGCGACAATATTCCTGAACTCATAGCGGCCCAGGGGAAAACGCCTGTGGTTGTGGCGCTTTCGGATGCGGATTACAAAGTAAGGCTCCAAAAGAAGTTGCTTGAGGAAACGCAGGAATATCTAAGCAGCGGGGAAGCGGACGAACTTGCGGATATTCTGGAGGTCGTTTACGCGCTTTCGGAGGAGCAACGCGTTGCCCCTGAGGAACTCGAAACCATCCGTATGAAAAAGCGCGAAGAGCGCGGCGGGTTTTAAAACGCTTGCTGCTGATAAGCGTTGAGCAGCCGGATTGAATTGTCGAAAAAGTGCCTTGTAGCACTTTTTCGAGGATTACAGGAACAACCTGTGCCTGCGGCACGCGCGGTGGTTCCTGCAAGGAAAGCCTCGCGTCGCAAGGCCTTCCGCCGCCACCTTACATGTCGCTGGCGGCGGTTGGAAGCCTCCAGGGCTGCGGTCTACGAATCCACCAAGGGGTTTTTCGAAAGCTTAAAAGAGAGCGTCACGCCCTCTTCTTTTACCCTATTTACCCGATATGCGCCTTTATCATCGCGTCCAGCTCCTCCGTCAGCCCGCGCCAGACTGCATAGGATTCATGCAGGCGTTCCGGGTCCCCGCCCAGGAGGACGGCTTCCAGCATCCGCTCGTAGCACCGCCCGGGCTTATAAGAAAAGCTGTCAAGGTATTGTTTGGTTCGCTTCCGGCTGGGGAAGAACGTCCGGTTGAGCGCGAACAGGGCTTGCAAAAAGTGATCCAGCGCGATCTCAAGCGCAAAATGGTAGAACAGAGGGTCCTTTCTGCGCAATGCGCGGCCAAAGTCCTCCTCATCGTTGGTCAATGCGCCGTGATGGAGGCAAAGCGTTTTTGCGAGCTGCTCCAGATATTCCGCCAACCGTTGCTGCAGGGAATGCAGGAATCCACCCTTATCGGCATGGACATGCATTGTTTTGATGGCGGCGCAGCGGCCGATCGGGTAATAGTCTCCAACCCGGTCAGGATGCCTGCCCGAAAGAATATCATTCAGGTTTTGTACCGTTTCCGCTATGGTGAAATACATCAAAAAGGTTTCTACGCCGCTTACCAGCATGGCGTCGCCCGTGCCCCAGTTACCGCCCTCGCATACGTTAAGCTGCAGGTTTTCGAGCTCCGCGCCGCTCTTTTGATACGCCGCCATCCGTTCTTCGAGGCTGGGCAACGTTTCGACGTACACAAAAATATCGATATCGCTTTCCCCGGGCCGGGGAATTTCAGTTATGTCGCCCGTCTGGCCGATGGCCGAGACCTCCTGTAGGCAGGCGACGTCATTGAGAAGCTGATACAGTATTTCGTTGAGTGGCTTTTTCATTTGTTCTCCTGTCATACAAGTTCTGTTTGGCTGAGCATGTATCATTGTACCAAAAATCGGATTCCTCCACAAATCCTCTATAACAGCTCGAAATGGTCTGTCTGAATCGCCGCCAAGCAATCGTCCATTTCATTGACTCGCAATTCCCCAAGTCGTATCGCCGCTTCCTGATGCAAATGGGCGGGGAGTTCCGCGCGATGCCGTTTGATGGATGAGAGCGTCTTATCAAAATCTTTTCCAACGTGCATCAAATCCCGGGCGACGCCGATAAACCCAGAAATGTCGCTTGCAATAAATTCCTGATATTTTTCAAAATCATGGGCGAGTGGCGTGCAATTTGGAGAATAAAAAAAGCCGCCGATTTTTGTCGACGGCTTGATCAAACGTATATGTCTGTTGCCTTTCGTGATGAATGCAGCTATTCGTGTAGGCCGGTTTCGAGCAGGTTTACCAATGCATCCACCGCCTCCACCTCGTCCTCGCCGATGGCGGCGATCTCCACCTGCGTGTCTTTCGCCAGGCCGAGCGAAAGCACAAATACGATGGATTTGGCGTTGGCCTCCTTATGGTTATCCAGCCGCCTGAGCGTAATGCGGGATTTAAACTTCCCTGCCAAGGCTACAAACTCCGCAGCGGGCCGCGCGTGCAAACCGGTCTGGTTGGTGATCACCGTTTTTTTTACGTACATAGCGTTCCTCCGTTAAGGTTTATGCGCTGATTGTTCCTATTTTAACCTTTAAATACAGATCCATCCCGTCCGCTACTGGAGCGCGATTCGGTCACATTTTTGCGTAAGTCCCAAAAGCATCCGTTTGAACGGAGCCACCACTGCCGCACTGCCACGCTTTAGATCATGTGGACCAGCGCGCGGTGGTAGCTTTGGTAATATTCCGCCACGGCGGGATTCATGCGATCCACGCAAGTGTATATTGCGTCGGGTCGTTGGCACCTACGCTTGAAAAGTCCTTGCACCACGGCGCACGATCAAAGCGATGGGTGGGATTTCTATCATAATACCGATTTTTAGCGTCTTTGTATAGGGGACACCGTCTGTTTCAAGCTCTTCCTGCGCTTTTTTTACCGCCGCCTCTGCGCAGCGTATCGTCCATACTGCCCGCCATGGGGACATCCCGGCCAGCTGCCCGACTAAATCTTCTCCAGGCGCACCCGGCCAAGAAGCTCACGTACCGCGCTTGGGTCGGCGCTTTGGCTGCCGCTCTGCATCACGCTCGCTGCGCTGACCGCAATAGCGAGGCGCGCCGTTTCCTCAAAATCCAGCCCGCGCGCTTCCCCGAAGGCGAGCGCCGCCATCATGGAGTCGCCCGCGCCTACCGTGCTCTTTGCTTCCACCGATATTCCGTAGCCGCGGTAGCAGGCGTCCGCGCTTAAAAACAGCGCCCCATCCCCGCCTAAAGAGATGGCAGCAAGGCGAACGCCCCGGTCAATGAGCCACATGCCGCATATCGTAAGAAGTTCCTGGCACATCCGTGCCCAATCGCCATAGAGTTCCTCGGGAGCGCCCGGAGGGAGGCTGCCCGAGAATACTACGATATCGTCTTTTTTAAGCCACGCAATGAGCCGTTCTTTCACACAATTGAGCGTTTCTTCCGTTACCGTACCGCCCGGTTCGTTGATATCCGTCGTAGCACCGCCCGCACGGTCGAATAGCTTAAGATTGGTGCGGGTGGGATGCTCCACCATCACAAAATCCGTAGCGATACCGGCTGACATTAGCGTCTCTTCGATCCATGCGCCGGTATTGCCGCCCAGTATGCCGACAGCCCGGCTTTGCTCCCCGAACATGCTTAATGTCTTGGATACGTTGATGCCCTTGCCGCCGGGATCCATGCGTACGGATTGCATGCGGTTCACCGCCCCGGGTGAGAACGCCTCCACAACGCCTGTTTTGTCCACCGCGGGGTTGAGCGTAACGGTTACGATCATTGCTTTCTCCTTAGTCTTCTTCCATATGTTCCATAAAACAATCGTATATGAATTTCGGTTCGGTGGAAAGCAAAAGTTTCTCAAGTACTTCTTCCTGCATCATCATGTTCACTCCCCCCAATATGGGCAGGCACTCGTCTTCGAGTGCAGCGATGCCGAGTAAAAGATGCGCTTTTCGCCGTCACATTCTATTCCATCCTGGTATTGGAGCACCACAAGCCCGTTCTTCACATACCATCTGGCAGCGCCCCACCCCGTGCGGAATCGCGGCGCCCTGCCCAAGGTGTGGGTCACAACTTTTTCGCGCTCCACCACCGCAATATAAGGCGCTACCGTGCAGCTGTTATTGAGCATCTTTTCACCCGCAAGTCATATGGCCTGCCATTTATCTGTAGAGGGAAGGCAGGTAAAAATATTGGCCCCCGCGAAGCGGAGGCCGGAAACGGTATGGCGCTTTTAATGCGTATAACCTTTTTCGTATATGCCCCACATTCGGGTGGGGATGGGAAGTTCTCCTTCAAAATTCACTTCATAAAACCGGCCATCCGCCAGAAAGAGCTTTACAACAGGCTCACGTTCATTCCATATCTCGATCCCGGTACGCACAATGGGGCTCCGGTCCCCAAAAGAGGAGTTCTCGTAATAGTACAGCGCCGCCTCTTCAAGCGACATCATTCCAATTGCTTCTGGCTGCGCGATCTCGTTGCCGTTAGGGGGGTATCCTTTATCATAATTGAGCTGAATCCCTTTTATTTCCCCGGTTTTAATGTTAATGTCCGTCTCAAAGAAAATATCCGAATCTTCTGGTAAAGTGGAATAGAGCGCAAAACGTGTATGGGAAAAATAAAATCCATAATCCGTTACCATAACCGCGCAGGACGCGGGGACGTAGCCAAACATATCATAAAGGATGCGAATACTCTCTTCCGCCTTTTCCTGCACACTGACCGTGACGCTTTCGCCCTCTCCTGTTACATAGGAGCGGTCTGCAGGAGAAAACGGCACGCCGTCTTCCGAATAAAATGTGAATTCCGGGCACACAAAACCTTCCCTTCGAATTCTGGGCAACTTCGCCTCTCCAACTGGTTCCTCTGTCATGGGCGCCTGTGTGCCGTCCACGGACGAATGCGCCTCTTCAATCCAATTTACCGGATAATAGCGGTAAGGGTACGCGGAGACGTCCATCTGGTACTCTCCCATCCGTACGGCGATCACCAGCTCTTCTTTTTCACACAGATACTCTTTTACGGAATAATATCCCTCTTCCCGCGCGGAAAGTGGCGCGGGTGTTTGCAGCCCGAGATATTTTGCAAATGCGTCCGCCAACTGGCGTGCGCTGCCTTTCTGATGCTGGCTTGGGGCGTATCGTTGGGATACGCCAAGTATGGTGCCGTCGAACGCCTCGGCGGTGACATAAACGTATCCGTTTTGCGATGCCAACAGGAAACGGCTGTAATCCGCACGTACGTTCTCGTTTTTCGCATACTGAGCGGCAAATTCATAGGGGTTCTCAAGGCACACTGCGTCCCCATCCAAAAGAAACCCTTCGCTGCCCAACGCCTGAAGTTCCTGAACGAGCCTTGGCCGCGTGTCATCTTCCTTGAACTTTGGCGCTAGATAATCGGCGCGCAATACGGAGGCATCTTCTTTTTCGCCAAGGTACAAAAGATCAAGCGCCGTATGCAGCGAAGCGGCGCCCAACGTATACGTCCTGGGCAAAGCTAAAGCGGGAATCACCGTAACGGTATCCGTAACGGCACGCTTCTTGCCTTCCACCAGCACCCTGGGCAGCAGCAGGCCAACGCCGAGCGCGCCGGTCAAAAAAACGCCAAAGAGCAGGTAGAAAAGTACTTTACGCTTCATCCAGCATATCCTCCCCATAGGGCAGCAGGAAAGAAACCGAGGTTCCCTTACCCGGCTCGCTCTCAAAAACAAGCTCCGTCTGATGCAGCCTTGCAATGGACGCGCATAGCGCAAGGCCGAGACCCGCCCCATTTTGCTTGCGCGCGCGGGATTTGTCCACCATGTAGAACGCTTCCGTGATCCGGCCAAGCTCCTCTTTGGGAATGCCCCGGCCGCTGTCCGTAACCGCAATGCGGTAGCCAACCGCTTCTTTGGTACCCGTTATCCGCACGCTTTGCCCCCGCTCGCTTGCTTTCGCGGCGTTTTCCACAAGGTTGATGAGCATGGTCTCCAACAGATCCGGCTCCGCCATAACGCAGGCCTGCTCAAAGGAAAGCGAAAGCCCTACACCGCATTTTTCATGAATTGCCGCGCAAACCGCATCCTCCAGATGCAAAAAGAGGTCCTCTGCCTGTATGGCGTACCGCTCAAACTCCTGACGGTTCAGTACCATCAGCTCCAATAGCTTGAACGAAAGCCGTTCCAGACGCCGCCCTTCCGTAAAGATATAATTGGCGGAATGAAAGTGCTTTTCTTCCTCCAGGTCCTGGGAGCGCAGCATATCCGCATACCCGATGATGGAGGTCAGCGGCGTTTTTAATTCATGTGCGAAGCTCGCCACAAAATCTTCCCTTTGGCGCGTCTGCTCCTCCAGCTGTCGCATATGCCCTTGCAGGGCGTCCGCCATGCGGTTGAAATCCTCCGCCAGCGCGCCGATCTCATCTCGGCTTTTGATGGCGGCGCGTTTTTCATAATTTCCCTGCGCAAACGAGCGCGTCACGGCAGAAAGAATACGAACCGGCTTGGTGAGAACGCTGCTTATCAGCAGCAGCAGCGCGCCCACAACGCCCAACGTGGCGAGCAGTGTGCCCATATTTGTGCTCTGCATCTCATCCGCCAGACGAAACGGTGCGCTGATATCCTGCTCCCAATATAAAATCCCCGCGCTTACGCCAAGCTGCACGGGCGCGCTGCACAAAAACGTATGCGCTTCTCCCCGCTGTACAATGCGGTAGGCGGTACCTTCGCGCGCGGCGTCAAGCAGCGGATTTTCTGTAAACATCTCCGGATAAATCTGCCGCCCGTCGCTTGCGTATAGCCGCACCGGGGCAAATTCGCCCGTACCAACCTCCTCCATAATGGAAACGAGCATGCCTTCCTCGTTGAAAAAGCCATATTCCTCCGTAAGCGAAGTGACCACCGTAACAAGCAGCGACATTTTGTCCAGCATCCTAGTCTTTTCCTGCGAAAGCGCTGTCTCAAACGCGGCGGAGGTCAGCGCGTATCCCCACGCGGAAAACGCCGCGATCATCACGAGCATTGCGCTGAAAAAGACCTTCCACGCGAATTTCATGCCCGCGCCTCCAGGCGGTAGCCCACCTTATATACGGTCTTGAGTATGTCCTCCCAGCCGAGCTTTTTGCGCAGGCGCTGCACGTGCAGGTCCACCGTGCGGCTGTCCCCCAAAAAGCTCATGTCCCAGACGCGCTCGAATATGACATCCCGAAAGAGCGCGATGTTCTTGTTCTGCAAAAACAAAAGCAGCAGGTCGTATTCCTTGGGGGTAAGCTCCAAAGGCTCTCCCGCGCGCAGCACCACGCGGGATTGGGAGTGGATCTCGACCTCCTCAAAGCGAATGACTTCATCTGCCTTGTGGTGGCGACGCATCACCGTATCTACCCTTGCAAGAAGCTCCGCCACCGCAAAGGGCTTGAGTATATAATCCTCAGCGCCTAATCTAAGGCCCTTTACCCGGTCCTGCACATCCGTTTTTGCCGTAAGGAATATGACGGGAATGCCCATGGGTGCAATATATTCCATCAGCGAAAAACCGTCTACTTCGGGCAGCATGACATCAAGCAGCACAAGGTCGTACCGGTTTTTCTCGAGAAGATCTGCCGCCTCTCTGCCGTTATATACGCATACGCAGGAATAGCCGCTGCTTGTAAGGTTCATTCTGATGAGTTCGGAAATGGGCTGCTCGTCCTCCACGATGAGTATGGTATACATCGCGGCTCCCCCTTTTGTTTGAATGCATGTATCATAACGAATGGCTGTATCTGAATTGTATCAGAAAAAGACGGTTTACAAAATATGAGAGGCGGAAGCACATCGGCTTCCGCCCCAGGTTTTTGTATCTGTGGTTTAGAACAACCCCGTGATTTTCCCTGCCTCGTCCACGTCGATGTTTTCCGCAGCGGGAACTTTGGGAAGCCCCGGCATCGTCATGATATCGCCTGTGAGCGCAACGATAAAGCCTGCCCCCGCGCTTACCTTCAGGTTGCGCACGGTAACCACAAAGCCTTCCGGCGCGCCCAGAAGCGCGGCGTTGTCTGAGAAGCTGTACTGGGTCTTTGCCACGCAGATAGGAAGATTACCTAAGCCGAGCTCCTTTAACTGCGCCGCCTGCTTTTTCGCGCCGGGCAAAAGCTCCGCACCCGTGCCGTGATAGACCTTCCGTACAATCGCGTTCAGTTTTTCCTCAATGGAGAGTTCTGTATCATAGCAATAGCGGAAGGCGCTTTCCTGTGCGCATAGCTTGACGACCTCTTCGGCAAGCGCCACGCCGCCCTCGCCGCCCTTTGCCCAGACCTCGGACAATACGGCGTTGATGCCCAATCCATGGCACTGTTCCTGTACGCACGCAATTTCGGCTTCCGTATCGGTGGGGAAGCGGTTAATTGCCACCACGCAATTGAGGCCGAACACCTCTTTGATATTTTCCACATGACGCAGCAGGTTGGGTAGCCCTGCCTGGAGCGCGGTCAGGTTTTCCTGCTGCAGCGTCCCCTTTAATGCGCCGCCATGGTGCTTGAGTGCGCGTATGGTAGCAACGACCACAACGGCGGAAGGAACGAGCCCCGCAAGGCGGCACTTGATATCAAAGAATTTTTCCGCGCCCAAATCCGCGCCGAAGCCCGCCTCAGTAATGGCGTAATCTCCCAGCTTGAGCGCCATTTTGGTGGCAACAACGGAATTGCACCCGTGCGCGATATTCGCGAACGGCCCGCCGTGAACGAGCGCGGGCGTTCCTTCAAGCGTCTGCACCAGGTTGGGGGAAAGCGCGTCGCGCAAAAGAGCTGCCATCGCGCCTTCGGCGTGGAGGTCTCCTGCAGTGACGGGCTGGTTTTCATACGTATAGCCCACGATAATGCGTGCAAGCTTTTCCTTGAGCATGGAGACGCTCTCACTAAGGCAGAGCACCGCCATGACTTCGGAAGCGGCGGTAATATCAAACCCGTCCTCACGCGGCATGCCCGCTGGCGTTCCGCCAAGGCCGCAGACGATGTTGCGTAGCTGCCTGTCGTTCATGTCCATGCAGCGCCGCCAGGTGATGCGGCGGGGGTCGATTTTAAGGGCGTTGCCCTGGTAAATGTGATTGTCGATCATGGCGGCCAGGAGGTTGTTGGCGGCGCTTATGGCGTGCAGGTCGCCCGTAAAGTGCAGGTTGATGTCCTCCATGGGTACCACCTGCGCGTAACCACCGCCCGCTGCACCGCCCTTCATGCCGAACACCGGCCCAAGCGACGGCTCCCGCAGCGCAACACACACGCTCTGGCCGATTTTCTTTAACCCGTCCGCAAGGCCCACGGTCGTGGTCGTCTTCCCCTCCCCGGCGGGGGTGGGGTTGATGGCGGTAACGAGTATGAGCTTGCCGTCCGGGCGCGCTTCTTGAAGCAAATCAAGGGAAACCATCGCTTTGCCTTTTCCATAGGCAGTCAGGTGTTCGGCTGCGATTTGCGCGCGCTCCGCGATCGTTTCAATGGGCTGAAGCTTTGCGTTCTGGGCGATTTCGATATCGGATGGGATATGCATTCTTATTCTTTTCCGCCTTTTCTTCCTCCCGGCGTATTCATTCAATACCGGGATTGTATTTTCATCATTTATGGTGAACCGAAAAAGGTGTCTGATACTAAAATAATATAAATTTCGGCTACTGTACAGCCTGTTTGGGCACGTGGATGCTTTCATTGCACAAATATATGATCAGCAATAGGGTTCGTAATCAAACAGGCATATGTTACCAGGGTGTAAACAGTTTGAGCCTCATGGTACAAAACGAAGGGCGAATGAAGTATAATAAACTGGTTCCACCGCAAAAAACGTTCAGGAGGTACCCTATGCGCTTTACCAAGGTACATGGTCTTGGAAACGACTTCCTGTTGATCGATGCCATGCAAGCCCCGGAGCGGGATTATAATCTGATAGCGCCCGTTCTTTGCCACCGCCAGACCGGCGTGGGTGCGGACGGGCTTTTAATCGCCCTTCCTTCCTTTATATGTGACATCCGCATGCGCATTATCAACGCGGACGGCAGCGAAGCTGAAATGTGCGGCAACGGCATCCGCGCGTTCTCAAAGTACGCCTACGAGCGCGGACTGGTCAAAAAGAAAGCATTCACCGTGGAAACGCTCGCGGGGGAAATCAAGCCGCAGCTATTGGTAGATGAATTTGGCGGTGTGGCAGGCGTACGCGTGGATATGGGCAAGCCTTTGTTTGACTGCACGGATATACCCGCAGTGGGGGAGGGGGAATGCCTCAACCGTAGGCTAGTCGCTTTGGATCAGGAATTCACATTCTCTTCGGTGCGCATGGGCGTACCCCATACGGCGGTTCAGGTAGTAGATCCGAAGACATTTGATCTAAGGACTTACGGCCCGGCCATTGAAAAACACAGCACATTCCCGCAGCGGACCAACGTGAACTTCTTCCGGGTGATTGACCACGATAACATCGAGATGCGCACATGGGAGCGCGGCGCGGGGGCAACGCTTGCCTGCGGTACGGGCTCCTGCGGCACTGCGGTGCTGTGCGCGAAAAACGGGCTGACCGGCCGGTCGGTGGACGTGCATCTGGAACTTGGGGTATTGCATATCGACTGGGCGGAGGAGGGGACCGTATATATGACCGGGCCTGCTGAAATCGTATTTGACGCCGATTTTCCAGAGGAAAAGTTGTGAGCGGCGCTTCGGCCAGACAGCCGGAAGAAAATACTGCCATGCAGCCCGTCGTTGTAGTCGGCGGGATGAACATGGATGTGCTGGGCACGCCGCACGCGCCATTGACGCTTCGGGACTCCAACCCGGGTAAAGTAGCGCTGCGCCCGGGCGGCGTGGGCCATAATATCGCTTGGGGGATCGCGCGGCTTAGCCTGCCTGTGGAATTGATCACCGCTGTAGGCAACGATACCTTTGGTTCAGCTTTACTGAAAAGCTGCCGCGAGGACGGTATCGGTACACTGCACACACTCGTTGCCCCGCGCGGCAGCGGCATCTACCTTTGCCTGCATGACGCGGACGGCGACATGCTGTACGCCATCAATCAGATGGAGGCTGTGGAAACACTCAGCCCCAAGGCGCTTGCTTTACTTGTTCCCATATGCAACACCGCGCCGCTTGTGGTGCTGGACGCAAACCTGCCCGCAGCGACGCTTTCCTATTTGGCGGAGTCCGTCACAGCACCGCTGTTCGCGGATCCGGTGAGCGCGCACAAAGCGACAAGGATTATACCCATACTTCATCGTTTGTACGCCGTCAAGCCCAATCGCCTGGAGGCAGAAGTCATGAGCGGAATTGACTGTTCCAGCGAGGATGGCGTGAGAAGGGCGGGGGATTTCTTTTTGGAGCGCGGCGTCAAGCGCGTTTATATTTCGCTGGGCCGGGAAGGCGTATACTATACGGATGGGCGGGACCGGGGCATGCTGCCTTCCGAGGTTGGTTCCGGCGCGCCCGTGCGCGATTTTACCGGTGCGGGAGACGCCATGACGGCGGGATTGATCTGGGCGGAGCTTCAGGGCTATTCCGTGATGCGCTGCGCGCTGGCCGGCCAACTGGCCGCCGGTTCCCGAATTTTGAGCGGAACGCTCTCGCCCACACTGTTTCACACATTTGAGCACCCGCACGAACAACCACACAAGGAGAACAAACCATGAACACGAACTCTCTGCTTTCCATCAGCCCCAAAGTCCAAAAGGCCTTGGATGAGGGCCGCCCGGTGATTGCGCTTGAAAGCACCATTATATCCCACGGTATGCCGTACCCGGAAAATGTAAAGACGGCGCTTAACTGCGAACGCATCGCGCGCGAAGCGGGCGCGGAGCCCGCCACAATCGCAATCATCGGCGGGAAACTGTGCGCGGGCCTGACGGAAGAGCAGATCGATTATTTCGGTAAGGCCGGCACCTCCGTCACAAAGGCGAGCAGGCGGGATATCCCCATACTCTGTGCGCAAAAGAAGGACGGGGCAACGACGGTCGCAGCTACGATGATCATAGCGGCCATGGCGGGAATTCGCGTGTTCGCCACCGGCGGCATAGGTGGCGTGCACCGGGGTGCTGAAACCACCATGGATATTTCAGCGGACCTTGAGGAACTGGGCCAGACGCCCGTCGCCGTTGTTTGCGCAGGCGCAAAAAGCATTCTGGACTTAGGGCTGACGCTTGAATACCTAGAGACCCGGGGCGTGCCCGTCATCGGCTATGGCACAAAGGAGCTTCCCGCGTTCTTTACGCGCAAAAGCGGGTTTGCGGTAGACTACCGCATGGATACGCCGGAGGAAATTGCGGCTTCCATACGTATGCAGCGCGATATGGGCTACCCTGGCGGCATGCTCATCACGAACCCCATCCCGGCGGAATATTCTTTGGATGCGGACGTTATGCAAAAAGCGGTCGATCAGGCACTGCAGGAAGCTCAGCAGCAGAACATCCGGGGCAAGGACTCTACGCCCTTCCTGCTTGCGCGGGTCAAGGAGCTCACCGGCGGGGAAAGCCTGGCTTCGAACATACAGCTTGTCTACAACAATGTGCGGCTGGCGGCCGCCATTGCGTGTGCGCTGTAACGCAATCCTTCATGTTTCACCTTGCCGGAGCTATGGAAGTTTTGCTTTTCGGCCGCATGCAAGGTATAGTAACCGTATATATTTTTAAGAAGCGTTATGGGAGGGAAAGATCATGTGTGGAATCGTCGGTTATACCGGAACGCGCCAGGCAGCGCCGATCCTTTTAAATGGCCTGTCTAAGCTCGAATACCGTGGTTATGACTCTGCGGGTCTTGCGGTGGCAGCAAATGAGGGCATCGAAGTCATCAAAGCGCAGGGCCGCCTCGCCATACTCAAAGAGCGTACAGAGGATGGCGCGAAGCTCGTTGGCGTATGCGGCATCGGCCATACGCGCTGGGCAACGCACGGGGAACCTTCGGATACGAACGCCCACCCGCATCTTTCCCACAGCGGCAGGGTGGCGGTGGTACACAACGGCATTGTCGAAAACTATATGACGCTCCGGAACTTTCTTGCTGGACATGGCTATACGTTCTGCTCCCAGACGGATACCGAGATCGTTTCGCAGCTTCTGGATTACTGCTACCAAGGCGATCCTGTGGCCGCAGCGCAGGAGGCCATGGGGTTTTTGGAAGGTGCGTTCGCTCTGGGCATTTTATTCTCGGACCATCCAAACACCATCATCGCCACGCGCAAGGACAGTCCGCTTGTTGTGGGCCTGGGTGAAGGCGAAAACTTTATCGCGTCCGACGTACCGGCACTTTTGCAGCACACCCGCAAGGTGCTTCGTCTCCACGAACGGGAACTTGCTGTTATTACGCCGGATGAAGTGAAGCTTTATGACAAGCAGGGCGACCCGGTAACGCGCGAAAGCGAGACCATCACCTGGGACGTCGCTTCCGCGGAAAAGGGCGGGTATGAGCATTTCATGATCAAGGAGATCATGGAGCAGCCAAAAGCCCTGCGTGATACGATTTCCCCCCGTATGCGCGGCGGGAATATCGAGCTGGAACTCAAAAACATCACCGAAGACTATCTGAAGGGCGTGGATAGGATACAGCTCATCGCCTGCGGCTCGGCCTGGCACGTGGGGTGCATCGGTCAGACGCTGCTGCGCGACGCGCTGCGCATTCCAGCCTCCTGCGACCTTGCCTCGGAATTCCGGTACAGCGATCCTCTGGTCAACGACAAAACGTTATGTATCGTCATCTCCCAGAGCGGCGAAACGATCGATACGCTCTTTGCTCTCAGGGAAGCGAAGGCGCGGGGGGCGAAGATCGTCTCCATTGTAAACGTGGTGGGCAGCGCCATCGCGAACGAAAGCGACGACGTGCTCTACACCTGGGCGGGTCCCGAAATCGCCGTGGCCACCACCAAGGCATATAGCACGCAGCTTGCGATGATCTATTTGCTGACGCTGCACCTGGGCAAGGTGCGAGGTACGCTCGCGTCTGAACTGATCGAACAGCGCATGGAAGAACTCAAGCTGCTGCCCCAAAAGGCGGAAAAGCTGCTGAGTGACCATACGGAAATCCAGTATCTCGCCTCCCAGTTCTTCAGCCACAAGGACGTTTATTTCATTGGCCGGAATCTGGACTACATGCTGGCGCTGGAGGGTTCCCTGAAGCTCAAGGAAGTTTCCTACATCCATTCCGAAGCGTACCCGGCGGGTGAACTCAAGCACGGCACCATCTCCCTTATCGAGCAGGGGACGCTTGTTGTGGCGCTGTGCACAAACCGTTCGCTGCTTGAGAAAATGATCAGCAACATCCGCGAGGTCAAGGCGCGCGGCGCGTATGTGATTGCTCTGGCGCAAACGGGTGCTCCCGGCGTTGGGGAGGCGGCGGACCATGTCATCTGGCTGCCCGAAGGCAACGCGTTCACGCTGCCCTCGCTTTCCGTGCTGCCGCTGCAGCTTCTTTCCTACTACATCTCCTCCCTGAAGGGCTGCGATATCGACAAACCCCGCAATCTCGCAAAGTCCGTTACGGTGGAGTAGGGTTAGGGAGAAAAGTAACGCCCATTGCAGTTCGGAAGCAAAGGTGAACTTCGCATTATGTTTACGTCAACCGAACTTTCCATTATGTGTTTCGCATAGACAATTCCTACATTCAGACACAAAGCGCGGCATCCCTAAGGACGCCGCGCTTTGATGTTGCCGTTTTTATGTTCTTAGGCCTGTTTCCTTCTATGAACCGCCACGCCCGCACCGCATACGGTAAGCACCAGTAGCACAAAGAGAAGCGAGTTGGAGACATCGCCTGTCTTGGGGACGTTTAAGACCTCCTCTGTCGGCACATAGAGCAGGCTCCCCTTCACCAGCATGAAGGGCGAAAGCTCATACACGGGGCCAAACTTGACTTTGCCGTCCGCGCCTGCCTTAGCGTAGAGATAGTCAAATGTGCCGTCGGCCTTTTTGTGTACCAGCGTAAATTCCTGCCCTGCGTATTGGCGTGTCAGATCGAACGTGAGGTACATGGCGCTGCCGGTAGACGTTCTGCCGCTTTGCAAAGAAATATCGTACACCTGCAGGATATCTCCGCTATTGGCCAGCTTGAGCATGGCGTTATAGTTGCTGCCGCTCGTGATGGTCTCAGTTACCAAAATGTCGCCGCGGCTTAATCCGCTGCCGCTGAGCCATATGGTGGCATTCGGGATGCTGGGATCGTTATACACGACGTTACCAGCGGGCGAGGTGGTTCCACCGCCGCTGCCGCCGGGCGCGGACGGGCTTTGCGTCCAAACAGGGTACAATGTGATAGCCTCATTGGCGGTATAACTCCCGCTCAGTTCAAAGGCTTTCGTGCCGCCATCGGTAGATGCCCAACCCGTTTGCGTATAGCCGTTACGCGTAAAGATTGCACCTCTTAGCGTCAGGGCAACGTCGATGGCTTTGGCATCGACGGTTTCGCTGCCCGTACCGTTTGCACCGGGGCGATAGGTCACGCTGTAGGCAGGCTTGATTTCCGCAGGTTCAAACTTGAGGTATTTGTAGGTGTTGATGTTATCGGGATTATATGTCACAACACCGTCCGTACCGTTTATATTCGTAGCTGCCGTTGTTATAACGGTATTGGTCAAGTATGGGGCACTGGTCATTGCCGCACCGGGGCCCTTGATGATAACAGGCGAAGTGCTTGCGATGGACACAATTGCTGCGTTTGGCGCAAAAATGGCGTTGCCGGTGGCGCCTGCATAGGTGTTTTGCACTGTGCCTCCGATGATATTGAGCGCGGAGTTGTTACCCAAATATATCGTGCCACCTGTGTCACTGCTGCGAGGACTGGTGATCACCGCCGTACCGCCGATCGTGAATTCACCGGAGCTAGTGTAATAAATCGCACCACCAGACGATGTGGTTTTCCCTTCCACCCGGGCGGTACCGGCCACGTTCAGGTCGCCTGAGCCAATATTGTAAATCGCAAAGAAGTCGTCGCTATATAGTGCGCCGCCGGTCACGTCGATATCGCAGGAGCTCGTTCCGTTGCAGTAAATCGCACTTAATTTGCTGTTTAGCTGACCGCCGCTCACGTTGATGATGCCGTCGTCATCGCTGAAAATCGCATAGTTGCTGCTGCCAGTGATTGTGCCGCCGGTCACGGTCACGGTGCCGGAGTCGTTTCTAATCCCATTAAAACCGATTACTTCGCCGTTGCCGCCAATGTTCACGCTGCCGTCATAGTTAACAATCGCATTCGAACTAGAACCACTCGTACATTTCACCGTGCCACCGGTTACGTTCACGGTACCCGTGCTGTAAATCGCAAAATTGTTATCGTTGCTTACTTCGCCGCCAGTCACGGTCACGGTGCCGTTTGTGTTGTAATTCTCAATGTAGCCGCCGCTTACTACGCCGCCGTTCGCGCGAATGGTGCCGCTGCCCGAGTTGTAAATCGAATGACCGGAACCAGACTCATTGTTTCGTTCTACATTGCCGCCGTTCACCGTCACATTGCCCGCGGAAACGGCAATCGTATGCACGCTTGAATCAGTATTCCGATTTTCCACCATGCCGCTATCAACAACAAGGTTGCCGCCATTGACATTGATCGTGCCGAAACTTTCATAGCCTTTCGTACTGGTGATCTTACCGGCTTTATCAACACTGCTGTCGGCAATGGTCAGCGTGCCGCTGTTGACTTCGAATACGCCCCTGTCGCTGCTGCTGGTTAGCGTATATCCGTTTAAATCGATGGTGAAGGGTTTGCCGCCGGAAAGGATAAATGTGCTGCTCAGGGTAATATTCCCGGCCAGCTTGATCGTGCCGTTTTCAGGGATATCCGTAATGGCGGCCGCCAATTCTGTCTGGTTGCTGACCAAAATAGCCGGCGTCCAAACGGGGTACAAGTCGATGGCTGCGTTGGCGGTATAGCTGCCGCCGAGATCATAGGCTTTTGCCCCGCCATCGGTGGTCGCCCAGCCGGTTTGCGCAAAGCCCCCGCGGTTAAAGATGGCGCCCCTTAACGTTAAGGCAACGTCCTGCGTCTTGGTATCCGTAACCTCGCTGCCCGTGCCGTTTGCACCGGGATGGTAGGCTACGGTATAGGAAGTGGGCGCGGTGTAGTAGGGTTTGATCTCCACATAAGAATGGCCAGAGTCATAGGTATACGCTTGCGTGGTGCTTGGCGTAAACGTACCGCTGCTCGCCGTGCGCCATTGGTAGCTTGTATAGCCCGTCAAATCAGGTGCTATGTTCATGGCTCCGCCGTAGCCTGCGATGACCACCTTGCCGCTGGGAATGATGATTTTCGCGCTGTCTTGACAGTAGATTGCCGGGTTGGAGCCGCTACCTTCCACTGTGCCGCCGGTGAGTATTATGTTTACGGTTCCGTAGGCATGAATTGCGAAGACGAAATTACTCTTCACCGTGCCGCCCGATACGGTCACTTTGCCTGAGCCGGAAGCTATTCCGCCGTAGGCTGTTATTATGCCGCCGGCGATGGCAACATTACCGCTGCCATTATTGCGGATAGCGTAGTAGTTGCCACTGCTACTCACAGTACCGCCGGCAATTTCAAGGACGTCCCTGTCTGCTATGCCGCCTGTAATATAAATGGCAACGTATGGGGAACTGACGGCGGCCTTGCCGCTGACGATGAGTTTGCCGCTGCCGTCGCTCTCTATCGCGTAGGTACTGAATGCTGTTGCTTGAACCATGCCGCCTCCGGCGCTGCTGTCGGTAATGGTCAGCGTGCCGGTACCTGTATATTTTATAACTCCACCGGAGCGACTTAGCTTATAGCCATTCAAATCAATGGTAAAGGACTTGGTACCGTCAATGGTAAGGGTGTTGGTGAGGGCAATATTTGCCCCAAGGGTGATCGTGCCGTTTTCATCGACAGCCGCAATGGCGGCGGTCAATTCTCCCTCGTTGATGACCGGAACAGCCGCCAGCGCCGCCGATGGGAATAGGGTTAATACCATGCAAAGAACAAGAAGCGCGCTTAAAATCCGTTTTTTCATGCTTTTCTCTCCGTTTCGGTATAAAAGTATGGTTTATCCGCTGTTTTAGCGGTGTTAAATACCAAGCAGCTGCCGTTTCTTCGCGTCAAACTCTTCTTGGGTAATAACGCCTGCGTCCAGCAGGCTTTTGAATTTTATAATATCGTTGGCGGTACACTCCGCAGACGGGGCGGACGAAGCGGATTGGCAGCCTGAAGGGGCGGCGTTGCTC
>JAEYSE010000046.1 GCA_023435025.1 Bacillota bacterium | reverse complement strand
AGCGGAAGCTCGTCCGCCGGTAGCGTCCATGTGAGCGTGCGCGTTTCACTGTTATAGGAAACGGTGCTGGTGTAACCTGTAAACGCATAGGCAGTCGTATTGCCTGTGGCCGTTCCCGAGCCCGTTACCGTTCCGAGCTTGGGCGCGCCTCTGAGCTTCATCCCCTCGCCAAGCACATCTGTGAATACAATGCTGCCGCCGGTCGAAGAGCCCGCGATAGGCGTTGCTACATCCCGCGTTGCCTCCTCTACCAATCCTGCGAGATCGCTGAAGGCGCGGTTCAGTTCATTCATGCCGGTAGCCGTATAGGAATAATACCCGCTGCCGCTTTCGTTCGCCGTGGTATAGATATAGTTGGAGGAATAATCTATGTTTCCTGCGGTCACGCCATTCTGCGCGTATGTGCCAATCTGCGTGACCACGGTAGACACAGCTTCGGCAGGATTTACAATAGCAGAGACGTTGGCATCGCCTGGGATATCACCACCGAGACCTACGGAGAAAAACACTGTGTCGCCGGCCCAGCTGTTGGAGGTATTGTATGTGCGATAGGCACTGGTCAGCTGATCCTTCTGGTAATTTGCCGTCAGAATAGTGGCCGCAGCTCCTTGCGCGGTGCTGCCGCTCAAGCCGGTGTAGCTGCTCGGTGAAACGTTCCACCATTCAGGGTTCGCCATATTGGCGGCACCATCGGTCAGCAGCATGACATAGGGTGTGCGCTTGAGCGAATACGTCTCCGCTTCAATAGTACTCCTCAGCGCCTCAATGCCGGTATCCAGAGCAAGCTGCGTATAAGTGCCGGTGCCATTGTAGCCCTGGTTCGCATGGATGGCCGTCCCGGTAACATTGCTGGAGTTTTTCGTGTTGGAATCGACCGTTATGGAAAATTTCGGATCACTGGCGGAGGTCGCATAATAGATGTATTTCTTTACGCCGCCGTAACCAGCCAGGTCGCTCTCGCTGTATGTGCTAGTCGTGGTATAGTGGTCGAGCGGTAAAAAGACCTTCTGAACATTGTTATTGCCATACAGGAAAACCATAACGCGGTTATTATCATTGGCGTCCAATATGGTCTGCATCGCCTTATTGGCGGCAGCGACCATAGCGATGTACCGGTAATTACCGTCAACATCCGCTTTATTCATTGAGCTTGTTATATCCAGTATCAAAAGCACGTCGGCCGCCGTACTGCTTGCCGTCGTCGTTGTGCCTGTACGCAAATACTCCTGTGCCAATGCCGACAGCGTTACGTCGAAATTTGCGCCGTTGACAGCAACGCTCTTGTCCGTCCAAACTCTGCCGTCGGCTTCTAACGTACCAAAATCCGCTGGCTTCATGCTTGCAGCGTCTGCCTCTAAACGTACCGCATAGCTGCCCGCACCCGTTTCACCAGCAGCCAACGCCGTCGCAGGCAATAGACCCAGTGTCATCACCACTAGGAGTATTGCTGCCAATACTCTTTTCTTCGTCATCTTCTTTCTCCCACAAATTCTTTATAACTAAAACCGCCCTGCGTTTTATGTGCAAAGCGGGATTATTTGAAATAAGCCCTTGCCGGAAGCGAGGGTGCGGCTAGGCTGTTGCTTGTTGCGAGTCTCATGGCATATAATCCTTTTCAAGACGCGATTCAATCATTATACGGATAAAGTCAACAGAATGTCAACCAGTCATAAAAATCAGGTGGCTTTATCGCTGCGATCACTACAAACAAAACAAGGATTGCGCTAAACGCCTTTTGCGGTAGAAAAATGCCGCAATAGGGCATCATTCGCCCACAGGATCCCTATCAGCATACAAGGACTTAAAAGCAAAAAGGGCCTGGCGACAATGCCGCCAGGCCTTAACTTTTGAATATATTCAGCAATTATTTATTTAATAATTCTCCACTTTCCGAAAAGCGGAAGTTCAAGCGCCTTGCCGTTTAAGGTATTGACCAATCCAATAATTGCAAAGACCAGCACAGCAATAGAGAACAGGGGCAAAAGAATCCATCCGATAATCGGGATGATACTGAAAATGATGGAGCCCGCTACGCTTACGATCAGCAGCAACAACCCTTGGTTTGCGTGGAACCGGCCAAAGGGTGAGTCTGCGCAGACGATCAGAGGAAGGAAGAAAATAAGGTATGCAAACGCAGAAACTACCTTGTTCTTCTCAATGTCCTCGGGTGCAAAAGTTTGCTGGGTACCTGTCCCCGGTTGATATTCGCTCATAAAAACCTCCTGATGATTATTTCACCCGGCCTTGCCGGTTGATAAACTCCGTTATTCTTGGGCAGACTTGGCCATGGAAATAATAGCCGTCTGATCTTCCTCCGTATAGGAAAGCGTGACCTCCACCTGGCCGTTGGACCCGCCGTAGGATAGGACCCCGTCAGAATCGATTGAATATCCATTCTCCGAAAAGTCGTTTTTTACCGTTTCCATATAGGACTGAAAATCCGCCTTTTTGACTTCCTGAATCGTTATCATGAGATATTCTTCGCTGTCGAGTACGCCTTCAATTTTGCCGGCGGAAAAAACGGGAATCGCCTTGGAGAGATCTGAGGTTGGCCATTCGGTGGAGCCCATAGTGACTTCGCTCCCATCTTCGCCTTTGATGGTTACAGAATCGCCTTCTATATCCACATTGCCGCCGCCGATGCTTTCCAAAAACTGCTCCGCAGCTTTTTCCTCCATTTTTTGTTTGATTCCGCAGCCGACCAAAGAGAAAATCAAAAGTGCCGTTAAGAAGAGAACTAAAAACCGTTTCATAACAATTCTCCTTATATTATAATGGAAATTCCTTAAAAAGCCATAGCGCTTTATTGTTTTCTATCCGATTTAATACATAATTCCCGGTACTGTATAATCAGCTCCGGCCTTGAGTTAACTCCCAGCTTTTTATAAAGGCTGGTCATATGGGTATTCGCTGTGGAGTACTGGACGGAAAGCGCCCCCGCAGCTTCCTTGAGCGTACAACCATCCAGCAGCAGAAGCAGTAGTTCCCGTTCGCGCCTTGTCAAAGCCAAAAGCCTGGTCCCCCGCTCAGGCTGTTCATGCCGTGCATGCCGTTCTTCCCCTGTTTCCGTAAGAGCTTGCACCTGCACAGCCACCAGTTCGGGTGAAGCTGTCTCTTTGCCACCTTTTTCCGTCTGAAACGCCTGCTTGAGCCTAAAAAACAAACTATTGCCTGCCTGTGTCCCTGCCTTTTGCGCCATATCCAAATCACCTCCCTGCGACGGACGGCCTACACGGTCGGCTACATATCCGCCGCACCATGTGCTTCTTTTTGCATTTTGCTCCAAATGGATAAACCCGTCCATTCATTATCTTGCATGAGTAATGAAAAAAGTAAATCTCATTAGTTCTAATGATATGTTGAGTTTGTTCAGAAACGTAGATTACTAGCTATTTTATAAAGATAGGAAATTCAGAGTTCAGGAAATGCTCCCCGCGAATTCTTTAGGCGTAAAACCGAGGCTATTTTCTCCGCGTCTCTTCCGCTTGTTCCAGCCGCGCCTGCTCCTCTTCCGAAGGATGGAAAAACGCATGCACCGCCTGGGCCGTGCGCCGGTCTATGCCGGGAAGCGCCGTCAAAGTTTCCACGTCCGCTGCGCGTATTGCGTCAAATGTGGGAAACGCGTCAAAGAGTATGCGTTTTCTTTTATGCCCTACACCGGGAATCTCATCTAATCTTGAGTAAAGCGCGTTTTTACCGCGCAGGCTGCGATGGTAGGTGATGGCAAAGCGGTGCGCCTCATCCCGCAGGCGCTGCAACAGGTGCAGCGCAGGGCTGTTCCTATCAAGAGCCAATGGTTCAGGCTCATCCGGAAAATAGATGCGCTCGGTCAGTTCGGCAAGACCGATTGTGGGCAAATGCGTTAGGTCATAGTCGGCGAGTACATCCAGAGCCACATCGAGCTGCCCGCGGCCGCCGTCGATCACCAATAAATCCGGCAGGTGCATAAACCGCTCGTCCTGTTCCTTGGCGCGCGCAAAGCGCCTGGAGAGCGCCTCCCGCATCGCAGCGTAATCGTCGCCGCCCGTCTGCGTTTTTATGCGGAACCGCCGGTATTCAGAGGGTGCAGGCGCGCCGTTTAAAAACACCACCATGGAGGAAACGGTATCCCGCCCCTGAATGTGCGAGTTATCAAAGCATTCCATTCTTTCAGGCATGGCATCCAGGCCCAACGCCTCGGCAAGCGCGGCAAGAGCCCCTTCGCCGCGTTCCCAGGCGCGCTGCTGCAGCTTTTTCTCTTTTTTCAGCAGGTCCAGCCCGTTTCGCGCGGCAAGCTCCGTCAAGCGCCGCTTTTCACCACGAACGGGGACGGTGATATGCACGCGCCTGCCGCGGCGCTCCGTCAGCCATGCTTCAATGGCCTCGGCGTCCGCTGTTTGTTCATATAATAAGATCTCCGGCGGGAGCTTTGCGGCTTCGGCATAGTATTGCTTCAAAAAGGCGGCCATTGCCTCGCTTTCGCGCTCTTCACCCGCTTCTTCCTGCGCGTTTTCAATACGGAAATTCTCCGTCCCTACCACCTTGCCGCCGCGCACGAACACGGCGAACACCAGCGTCTCCCCTTCAAAACGGGACAACGCAAACACGTCCTGCTCCACGCCCTTTGCCGCGATGGCATGTTGCTTTTCGCCCAAAGCGTTGATTGCCATGATGCGGTCCCGCAAATGCGCCGCGCGCTCAAACTCCATGGCATCGGAAGCCTGTTGCATCTGTGCTGTCAGTTCGCGCACAACGGGTTCCGTCTGCCCGTCCAAAAACGCCGCGACCTGATCCAACAGCTTATGGTATTCCTCCCGCGGGATATTGCCCGAACAGGGCGCACAACACTTGCCGACATGGTACATCAGGCAGGGGCGCTCATGCCGGGCAATCGCTTTATGGAGATCCTTTTTACAGTGGCGTACGGGGAAATGCTCATACACGACGTTAAGCGCTTCCCGTAACGCAATCCCCGAAAGATAGGGCCCCAAATACTTCGCCCCGTCTTTTACAACGCGCCGCACCACCTCAATGCGCGGAAAATCCTGCTTTAAATCGATGCGTACATAGGGAAAATGCTTGTCGTCCTTTAAGAGAATATTATAGCGTGGCTGGAACTGCTTGATCAAATTGCTTTCCAGCGTGAGCGCCTCGGTTTCATTGGCTGTGAGTATGGTTTCAAAATCCTCAATGTGCGAGACCATCGCAACCACTTTGGGCGGATGGCCTTTTGAGGATTGGAAATATTGCCGCACGCGGTTTTTTAACGATACCGCTTTGCCAACATAAATGATCGTGCCGGTTTTGTCCTTCATCTGATAGACGCCCGGCGCGCTGGGCAGCAGTTTTAATTTTTCTTCTATGCGCTCGTTCATTTGTACTCGTCTTTGCAGCAGCGTTTGTTTGTGTTCATAAATACCAAATAAGCAATGAGTCAAAGCGCGAATAGCGCCCATGATTACCGTAATGCATACGTTTCCCCTAAAGTCAGAGCGTGACTACACCCGCGCGCGCAAGCATGCGGTATAAAAGCGGCAGAGGCATGCCGATTACCGTAAAATAATTTCCATCCACGCGCTCAACAAATATGCCGCCAGGCCCCTGTATACCGTATGCGCCGGCCTTGTCCCGCGGCTCGCCGGTTTTTACATACCACGCAATTTCGTGCTCCGTCATGGGCGCGAACGTTACGCGGGTGATGTCGTGCTTTACCTCCGTCCCCGTTTGGGTCAGAACGGCGACGCCGGTATACACCTCATGGGTCCGCCCCTGGAGTTTATTCAATATGTTTACGGCGTCGGCATCGTCTTTGGGTTTGCCGACGATCTCGCCATCGATATATACGATGGTATCCGCGCCGATCACGCAGGCTTCGGGATATTGTGAGAATACGGCCTGCGCTTTTTGCAGCGCAAGCATTTCCACCAGCTCACCTGGGGCGATTTGTTCGGGTACGTCTTCCTCCACTTCGCTGACTATGGCATCATGGGGAATATGGAGCATCCGCATCAGTTCCCGCCTGCGCGGGGACTGTGACGCGAGTATAATCCGCATTTAGTCCTCCAACAAAAGCCCGACGGGGCAATGGTCGCTTCCTTCCACCTCGGGCAATATAAAGCTGTCCTTTACGCGCGGCATCAGACGCTCGGATACAATAAAATAATCGATGCGCCATCCCACGTTATTTTGCCGCGCATTGCTGAAATAGCTCCACCAGCTGTAAGCGCCCGTTACATCCGGGTACAGCCTCCGGAACGTATCCGCAAAGCCCGAGGAAAGAAGCTGCGTCATCTTTTCCCGCTCCTCGTCTGTAAAGCCCGCGCTCATACGATTACTTTTGGGGTTTTTGATATCGATTTCCTGATGCGCGACGTTCAAATCCCCACAGAGTATCACAGGCTTTTTTTCATCCAGCGCTTTGAGGTAATTTAAAAACGCTTCCTCCCACTGCATGCGATAAGCAAGCCGCGCAAGCTCCCGCTTCGAGTTGGGCGTATAGCAGTTTACAAAATAAAACGCTTCATATTCCAGCGTGAGCACACGGCCTTCGGTATCGTGTTCCTCTATGCCAATACCCTGCGTTACTGAAAGAGGGGCTTGTTTTGTAAACACGGCCGTGCCGGAGTACCCCTTCTTCTGGGCGCTGTTCCAGTATTCCGTGTAGCCGGGCATATCAAATTCCGCCTGCCCCTGCTGCATTTTGGTTTCCTGCAGGGCGATAATATCCGCATTTGCTCCTTCCACAAAGGAAAGAAATCCTTTGTTCAGGCATGCGCGCAAGCCATTTACATTCCAGGAAATCAGCTTCAAATGCTTGTCCTCCCCCAACGTATATCCTTATTTTCATTATACCACAGATTGTTTTTTGTGGCATACTGCCGGTTTTTCCACGCAATTAGTGCAATAGCAAAAAATTGTTAAAAAAATTGTTGCACAAATGACAAGCCGCATGTATAATGAGGAAGGTACCTGAATTTCGGGTCTGTGGTTGAAAGTCGAAGCCAGTCGCAGGCAAAACGATCCACGTAAGCCGGTAAAATCGCTGGTGAGCATGGTGCGGCCTAGATGTAAGCCCAACCAGGAATACAATTTGAAAAGGTTCAGCAAAAAGAATCACATCTTGTCCAGTCAAGGGAGTTCTATGAAGCAAGACCAATCAAACTGAATCCTGAGAGAAGTAGTAGTGGGAGCCTTATATGGCTATGAGCGAGCCTTCCTGTTGGCGTATGTGGGGGAAAAGACCAGGTCAGCCGAAGTTTAGGACTAATAAAAATCCATAACAAAGGGGATTACAACATCATGTTCCAGGACAAAGAATTGGCATGCAAGGACTGTGGCGCACCTTTCGTATTCACAGCCGGCGAACAGGAATTTTATGCGGAAAAGGGCTTCCAGAATGAGCCCGCGCGCTGCAGGGACTGCCGCAATTCTAGGAAGAACCAGCGCAGTGGCGAGCGTGAAATGTACGACACCGTTTGCGCACAGTGCGGCGCTCCTACCAAGATCCCGTTCGTTCCCAAGAACGACAGGCCGGTGTATTGCAGCGCTTGCTTCCAGGCGCGTCGGTAACCGCTAATCCCCTTTTGATCCGCCAGTGCGCGGTTAAACGGTGATTACAAACAACTTGAACTGCCGCAGTCTTCATGACTGCGGCAGTTTTCATATTTCAAAAATTAAAATGGGAATTTACATCTATCCATTTGCCCGGCATTCCGGCCATATCCCCTCATTTACCGCTGCGCTCAAAACCGACGTATTTTTATAACAGAAAACGGCTGCATCCATTTGGATGCAGCCGTTCTGCCTTGGAGGTGGGTGTAACTCTTATACCGAACTGGATGCGGAATATCCGCTTCCGATTGTTCTCCACTTGGTAGCGCCGCCACGGCGGGCCGCCATATCCAGCGTGAGATCCATAGATACCCACTCACCTGTTGCGTCATTGTACACGCTGTTCCACGCATGGTAGCCGCCCGCAGGCTTGCTGTTGCCCTTGATCATTTTAACGGGGATGCCCACGCTGCGGCACATGGCCGCGTACAAAGATGCGATGTCATAGCAAATGCCCTCTTTTGCTTTGAGTATGGAGTTAGGGTTGGGCGTATAGCGCGTGACCCGCCCTTCAATCACGTCATAATACAGATCATAATCATACGAAAAGTTCTTGACGATATAGCTGTATATGGCCATTGCCTTTTCCTGTGTCGTCTTCTTTCCCGCCGTAAGCTCCGCAGCTTTATTGGATACACTATCCCCGGCCCGGAATGAAATCTCCTTAACGCTGCTTAAATATTTTGTCGCGCTGGCCGGAAGGTTTTTTGTGGAGCCCTGCTGCGTGGAGGAACTGCCTGTCCCTGCAGGTATTGGTTGCGCGGAAGCCGACTTTGAAGAATTGACAAACGTTACGCTGTCCAGCTTGCGGTACGAGTTTCCGCTGATATTTTCATAGATCAGAGCAGATACATTTTGTGCCCCTGCGGGAAGCGGAAAGCTTTCCTTTGTTCCGGATACATAATCGTAATATTGAATCATGCGTGTATCGTCGTCCCGCATGCCAACTTTAAGCGCCTTACCAGAACTCGATTCATAATAAACGGTGATGTGTCCGGCGGACACATTGGAAAGGTCAAACGTCTTGGTTTTGGCAAGCACGTTAACCGGCAGCAGTACGGTTGCTATTAACGCCACTGCCACCAGCAGCGCGGTGTTTCGAATGACTTTTTTCATAAAAATACCCCTTTCGGTAGCTGGCTGCCATTTCAGGCCCTCTAGCTTTGCGTCGCCGTCTTTCGACGGGTTTGCCTTTGTCGCATTGGGGAATACCCATGCAACTTGTCCACTGTTGCTCATTTTCACTCAGAAAAAACAACAAAAAAACTTCTTTCGGTAACTGGCTGCCATTTCAGGCCCTGTAGTTTTGCGTCGCCGCCTTTCGACGGGTTTGCCGTTTGTCGCTTAAGTCTCACAACAAAACAAATATTAACTTTTTATACGTCTTTATAATAAACCATATATGCATAAGTTACAACAAAAAAATAAAAAAATTTATACAGTATTTAAAAAACAGCTTTCGTGTTTCAAAGTGTGGCAAACATTGTATTGTATTTAATATACATTGTTAACCTTGTCAAAACACATAAATATTGTTTATAATAATAAGGAAATATTTCCTGATAATTGAGATATCCAGGGAGGCAAGTATGGGGGCTGAAAGCGCGAAACTCTCCATTAAACTTTTTGGCGGGTTTTTAGTTGAATATGACGGGACAATGCTTAGCAGCTTGTCACCCCGGGCGGACAGCCTTTGGATGCTGTTCCGGTTTTTCCTTGCAAACCGTGGCAAATTTATCACGTCTGAGGCGCTGATCGACATGCTCTGGCAGGAGGATGACGTTGTCAACCCGCGCAAGGCGCTGCAAAACCTCATTTATCGGCTGCGCAAGCAGCTTCCGGAGACGGACGAATACGGCCAGCCTTATATCCTCTCCCAGCACCGCATGTATGGGTGGAATATGGAGGCGGCGGTCAACGTGGACGCGTTTGAATTCGACAAGCTGGCAGGTCATATTAAAAACGGCCTGCCGGAAGACGAATTGAAGTGCTCCTGCAAAAGGATTATGGACCTTTATACCGGCGATTATATGGAGGATATTGCGGATGAAAAGTGGGTGGAGACACTCACCTCCTATTATCGGCGCCAGTATTTTTCCTGCATCAACAGCTATATCAGCTTGCTTTATGAGCAGCATCTTTACAACGAGGTAATCGACGTCTGTTCCGCCGCGTTGCAGCACAACATGTTTGAAGAGCATTACCACGCCATGATGATTCACGCAATGCTAGCCAACGGCAACCGGTATGGTGCAATGTCACATTATAAGAGCATTACGGCGCTTTTGAGCAAGGAACTCGACGTGCAACCTTCCGAAGAGCTCAAAGCCGCCGGGCGCAGCATCAGCACGACCGCCCAGCCGCAACGCCCGGATATCGGCATGGTACTCGACGACCTCAGGTCTGCGGCGGCAGCCGCGGGACCAATGCTGTGCGAATCCGATGTATTCCGCCAGATATTCCAGCTGCACGAACGCAAGAACCGCCGCGAACAGGTGGCCTGCATGCTGGTGATGTACACCATAGTCGCCCACAGCCGCGAGCTTTCGGATCAGGAAATGTTTCAGGTAATGTCATCGCTTAAGCGCGCCTGCGTGCTGTCGCTTAGAAAATCCGACGTGCTGACGCAGCACTCCAATACACAGTTGCTTATTCTCCTCCCCAACGCGACGGAGATCAATATCAGCGTTGTACTTATGCGTATTCAGCAGAAGTTCGGGCAGCTGTGCCTGGAAAACGGCGTTACGCTGACCACGCAGGTGCGTTCCATACAGCCGCGCTCACAGGCAGTATAGTGCCACAAAAGCGGCATTGCCGCTTTTTTATAATCCCCTGAGGGATACGGGGGTATGTAGTTTTCCCAAAAACAAAAAAATTGTCGGTGCGATAAAACCCAGATACCTTGAAATCCTCAAACAGGTTTGCATTTCTATGGCGGGACGGCAACGTCCCGCTTTATTTATGTTCCTTTTAACGTCACCAATACAATTTCAGACGGACTACCGACGCGCATGGGGAACCCCCATGCCCCAATGCCAGAGCTGACAATAATCTGATACTCCCCTGCCCTGTGGTGCCCATAAGCATAGTCATAAATGCCAACCAATTCCATTAATGGCCCACCCGGGAAGAGCTGCCCTGCGTGCGTATGCCCAGAAAGCTGCAGGTCTACACCTGCAGTTTTCACTTCATCAAGCTCCATCGGCTCATGGTCCAGCACGATGACTGGCAAGTCCTGATCGACATCCTCGAACAGCGTTTGAACGGAGGCGCGGGTAAAAGACTTCACATCGTCCCGCCCGATCAGATAAAACGCGCCCAGATCCACCGACTCATCTTTGAGCGGCGAAACCCCGGCCGCCTCCAGATTGAGAAATACAGAAACAAGGTCCATCACACCTTCCCGCTGTGCGTTATATTCATGATTACCGGGCACAAAATACACGCCAAGGGGCGCGTAGAGGCGCGAAAACGCGGCATAAGAGGCCGAAAGCTCTTCCTTTGTGGTACGCTCCTCGTAAATATCCCCGCCCAAGAGTATGAGATCCGGTGAAAGAGCGTTTATCTTTTCCACAATTCCTTCCAAATCTCCCCCATGAATTGACGTGCCGAGATGCATATCGCTGATAAGAGCAATTCGGACCGCGGAAGGCATTGTCTTCTTGAGAATAACCTCATATTCCGTTACCACAATGTTTTTCGCGTTAAAAAAACCAAGAACGCAGATCAGCGTCGCCGCAAATATGGGCATCATTCCCCCCGCGTAGATACGATTCCATGCCGTATGCTTTTTTCCGCGCGCAAACAGACGCAGCAAAAGAAATACGGCGTCAGTTATGGCATAGAACATGCAAAGGTATAAAAAAAACCCGACAACAACGCTTTGGAACAGCGCCGTTCCAAGAAGCAACAGTGCAGCCAAAAGCGCGGAAAGCAGCCAGGCGACGCCTGGCTGCGCTTTTTGAAATATCGGCAATCCTTTAAAGTGCGGCCACAAATAAAATGCGCCCGCCACCATGGCACCCAAGGCAAAATTCCGCATATTCCCTCTTTTTAATATGCTGTGTCTAATAGTATATGTAAGCCATACTCCAATCATCAGGCTTTTTTAGGAATATGGCCATCAAAACCGTTGCGGTTTCTAAACCCGTGAGAAGATCAGCTGATGCCCTGCTCCTGCTTTACGAGCGGATTGCATACGTCTACCCCTTTGTTCCTAAGTGCGTCCTCGTAGTATTTCTCTTTTTTATTCAGCACCGCGATTTTACGCTGCAACTCTTCCATTTCCCGCTCCGCTTTTTCCTTTTGCGCAAGTATGATGCGGTAGCGCTCCAGCATCGTACCGTCTCCCTGCCCACAAAGCAGCACGAAATTTTTAATGTCTGCAACCGACATCCCCGTGCTGCGCAGACACAGCACCAGATATATCCATTCCAAATTCGCGTCAGTGAATACCCTTGCGCCGTGCGCATCCCGCATGACGTGCGGAAACAGGCCTTCGTCGTCATAAAAACGGATGGTATGCGCGGATACATTATATTTTTGTGCAATCTGCCTGACCGTTAATGTTGACATACCGACCTCCTGAAAAAAGTGCTTGCATTCGAGTAACTCGAATGATTTATACTGACTTTACCATATAGTCCAAGTATTTTCAACAAGGGGGATTACAGTATGAAAAAGCTGGGGTTTGGGTTGATGCGCCTGCCATTAACGGATCGGGAAGACGGAGCGAGCATCGATTATGAAGTACTTTTTGCCATGGTGGACCGCTTTATGGAAAAGGGATTTACATATTTTGATACGGCATACGGTTACCACATGGGCTTTAGCGAGATTGCCCTAAAAAAGGCCGTAGTCGAGCGCTATCCAAGGGAAGCGTTTCTTGCCGCGACCAAGATGCCGGTATATATCGTGACTAAGCCTGAGGATTATCAAAACAAGTTTGACAAACAGCTCAATAAATGCGGCGTTACATATTTTGATTATTATCTGCTGCACAACCTGGGCGCCGCAAGCTTTGCCAATACCGAAAGGCTTGGCGGGTTTGCATTCATGAAAAAACTGAAGGAAGAAGGGAATGCCAGGCACATTGGGTTTTCATTCCATGATACAGCCGAAGTGCTGGATACCATCTTGACCCGCCACCCCGAAATGGAGTTCGTGCAATTGCAGATCAATTATGTGGATTGGGAGAGCGAAAGCATACAATCCCGAAAGTGCTATGAGGTAGCAAGGGCGCACAAAAAGCCTATTATCGTGATGGAACCAATCAAAGGCGGAACGCTTGCCCAGGTTCCTCCTCAGGTTGAGGAAATGTACAAAAATCGCCACCCCAATCTCTCCGTCCCCTCATGGGCGCTACGGTTTGCCGCGTCTTTAGACGGCGTTGAAATGGTGTTAAGCGGCATGGGCAACATCGATCAGGTGGAAGACAATGCCTCCTGCATGCAAGAATTTGTACCACTTGACGAGGAGGAACGGAATATCGTGTTCCAGGCTGCGGACATCATAAAAGCTGGAACCGTAATCCCTTGCACCTATTGCCTCTATTGCGTGGACAATTGCCCCCAAAGCATCCCGATCCCGCGGTATTTTACGATTTACAACCAATTGAAGCAATTCAACAACCCGATATTGGAGGAGGTGTATTATACCAACCTGCATAAGGCTGGGCATGGCAAGGCTTCCGAATGCATCGCGTGCAGGGCCTGTGAAGAGCGCTGTCCTCAGCATATCGACATCACGGGGTATATGAAGGATATCGCGCTCGCGTTTGAGCAAGCGTAACCGCCCGCTTTTATCTATGGCGGTGATCCAAAGTAACACACAAAAGCTCCTTTGAGGGAGCTTTTGTGTTGTGGCCGAATTTTATCCATATTCTACAAAAATAAATTATCTGATATAATTTTCTAATAAGTACAGTTGGATAATGTCGCACTAGTAAGCTCGGAGAACACCCGCATGCAGGTTGTGCAAAACCTTACGCCTGATATTGCATGGAAAGGATACCGTTATGAAAAAAAGCATTGATTTCGATCTTGTTGCTGATCTATATGACTATTATGTAAAAACAGATATGGACGTCGGGTTTTATCTGGAGCTTTGTAAAGGACATCGGAATATTCTGGAGCTGATGTGCGGAACCGGAAGAGTATCGCTGCCGTTGATTCGGGAAGGCTTTCACCTAACCTGCGTGGATTATTCGGCGCAAATGTTGGACGTCTTTCGCTCAAAGCTGAAAGAAAGCGACAAGGTGGATATCTTTTGCCAGGATATCTGTAGCCTTGCCCTCACAGAGCGGTATGATATTGCTTTCATCCCCTTCCATTCCATCATGGAAGTCACCAATAAAGAGAAAAGAAAACAAGTCTTTGCGCGCATATACGAACACCTTATGCCGGGCGGACTCTTCTTCTGCGCCTTTACAATCCGGTTTACCGGGTAAAGTCTGTGGACGAAAACCTGAGAATTCTCGGCCGGTTTGAAATGGGCAGCAACAGGACCCTCGTCGTCAGCTCTTACAATGCGTATTCGGACAAGGAAAGAATAATCCATGGCGTGCAATTTTATGAAATATATGGCGAGGACAACAGGATGCTCGAAAAACGCATGCTGGATATATCCTTCTCTGTTATCTCGCAGGATGAAATGATACAAATGGCTCATAACATCGGCTTTGCATTAAAGGAAATTTATGGAGATTATCAAATGCAGCCATTTACTTCCGACAGCCCTTTTATGAACTTCTTATTTGTGAAACCAAGCTAAGACGGCTTTTCGAGAAAGGAAACAGAGGGCGTTTCGCTTAGCCCTCCTGGCCGAATAAACTTTATCCGTGCTCTGTTTAAAACACTGTAATATTCCAAGACTAAAGCATATGGCTTTTGAGAATGTTATCAGGGTGAAAGATGAGGGTAAGGAAATGTCGGCAAAAATACCGGTTGATAAATGCCTGGATAGCACCGTTAATTTGATGAAAGAAGGGTATCTTTTTATCAAAAACAGGACGGACCGTTACCAGTCTGAATTGTTTGAAACGCGCTTACTGGGGCAAAAAGTGATCTGCATAAGCGGGGAAGATGCTTCTATATTGTTTTATGACCCCGAGAGATTTGTCCGAAAGGGCGCTGCGCCTATGCGTGTTCAAAAAACATTATTCGGCGTGAATGCCATCCAAACAATGGATCAGCCTGACCATATTCACCGGAAGTCACTCTTTTTGTCCCTTACAAATGAGCCGGAGCAAATCAGGCTCGCCCATTTTATAAACGAACAATGGAATGCTTCCCTTCGCCGGTGGGAATCCAAGGAACATATTATACTTTTTGAAGAAGCAAAAGAAGTCCTGTGTCGCGCAGCCTGCCAGTGGGCAGGCGTTCCATTGCCGGATTCGGAAGTAAATCACAGAGCAGACGACTTTGCTTCTATGGTTTATGCGTTTGGAGCGGTTGGTCCGAAACATTGGCAAGGCAGAGCAGCAAGGAACAGAGCGGAAAAGTGGATAAAAAGAGTAATTGAGGACGCAAGAGCCGGCAAGCTTCGTACAGAGGAAGGCTCAGCCCTACATGAAATAGCCTTTCATAAGGATCTCCATGACCGCCCGCTCACATCTGAAATGGCGGCAATAGAACTGATTAACGTCATACGCCCAATTGTCGCTATCTCAACATTCATCACATTTGCAGCACTGGCGTTGTATATGTGGCCTGACAATAGAGAAAGACTTATTGCCGATACCGCCTTCCTTGAACCCTTCGCACAGGAGGTACGGAGATTTTACCCATTTGGACCCTTCCTAGGCGCAAAAGTGAGAAAGCATTTTTACTGGAAGCAATGCGAGTTTAAAGAGGGAACGCTCGTATTGCTTGATATATATGGTACCAATCATGACGCCAAGTTATGGGATCATCCCTACGAATTTAGGCCTGAGCGCTTTCTGAAGTGGAATGGAGGCCTATTTAATTTCATTCCCCAGGGCGGAGGAGATTCCCGCACGGGACACCGCTGCCCGGGAGAAGGCATTACCGTTAAAGCAATGGAAACAAGCTTGCATTTCCTCCTTCATGCTTTTGAATATGACGTGCCGAAGCAGGACCTAAGTTACAGCCTTGCAAAAATGCCCACTTTGCCATGCAGCGGTTTCATAATGAGCAATATCAAACGAAAATAGCGCAGCGTTCAGCGCCGGTTCAATGCCGGCGTTAACGAACAGCATTATAAAGTACATCAAACAATGCTCCGTCGGTGTTTTGAGACAACTCCCATATTGCAGCGCCGCCCAGCCCGGTGTCCTGAATATACTCTGCTTTCGCTAGGATCGACTTTGGATCGTCATATGAAATAAATGTCGAGCCGTTAAACAGCCACGGTATTTTTGCATCCTTGTGCTCATACCGGGTATACGCCGGGTCATTAAGGTAATTGGTTGCAATCAAATCGTATGATATGGACGAGCCCGTGGCAAACGCCTGGTAGAGCCCTTGTCCGGCACCTTCAACGCCTTCAAACTTTACCCCATAGAACGGAATACCCATAATGATCTTGCTTTTGGGAAAGCCTTCGCCGGTCCACAACTTTACGGCGGCGTTGCAGCTCCACTTATACTGCGGTGAATTTTCGGAAGGCGTATGCAATGGCGCATTAAAGTCAGTCCGGCTGCCCGGCCAGGGGCCATGCATGTCGTATGTCATTATAGTGGCAAAGTCCACATACTTCGCTAGCTTATATAGTTCTGTATTCTGCGCGTAGAAGGCACCCGAAGCTCCCGCAAAAGAGAGCAGGTAATGCCGCCCGTCCAGCGCGCCCTGCGCGTCCAGCTTTTCGCGGAGCTTTGCAATAAGGAGCGTAAAATTTGTCTTGTCTTCCGGCCTTGTAACGTTTTCGGGAAGCCCTCCACCCACCGGGTACTCCCAATCAATATCCACTCCGTCAAACCCATGCGTTGTTACGAATGCCACCACGCTATCTGCAAATGCGGTACGGCGCGAGTCGGTCAGCGCGGCGTCCGAAAACTTTTCAGACCATGTCCATCCACCAACGGAAATGAGCGTTTTCAGTTCCGGCCGCTGCTGCTTCAACCGCCTCAGCTTCTCAAAGTTCACGGGGTCTGCTGCCGGGTCGCCCATTTTAATTTTATGGTCCGTGCCGATTTTGGCAAACGCATAGTTTACATGCGTTATGCCATCCGGTATCCGATCCGGCGTATAACCCGAATACGCCGCCCAAGACGAATAATATCCCAAAAGTATCTTGTTCCCTGCAGAAGTCGGAGGAGGTGTTGGTGTTGGAATAGACGTGGATATCGATGTCACCGAAATATAGCTTGCGCTTACATAGCCGGTTCGGCCATTGTACTCAATGGCATAAAATGAACCCGAGTTTCCCTTAACGGGATAGACCGCGCCTTTTAATGCAACGCCCAGCCTGGAATAGCTTGTGCCGGGCCCGCTGCGCACATTGACCGAGGTTGTGCAATTCACGATCTTTCCCGTCTGGCTGGTTGTCGGGTTTGCAGGAGCCCCCGCCGATACCTTGATATACTCGGAAGATACGTATCCAGCAGAGCCTTTATAGGTTATTTTATACCAGGAGCCCGATTTTCCAAGCACGGGATAAACCGCGTCTTTGGGCGCGACACCAACTTTTGCATACTTGGTACCGGGCCCTTTTCGCACATTGACGCTATTTATGCAATTTACAATTCGGCCAGTGAGTGTAGATTCCTGTGCCAGTGTTGTATGGCCTGCAAAGAGAAGCACGGCTATCACAGCGGCAACCAGTATGGAGTATATCGCTTTTCGTTTGTACAAAATGTCCTCCGGATTTTTGGATAATCTGATCCCCAGAATGCAGGCCTTTGATCGGCAATTATTATATTATACAGAATCCGATATATAGAAAGAAAACGTAACTTATTCCGTCATATCCAAGCTATTCAGCATTATGAATTATTTTCATCCCGGTACAATTTTTGCCGATACGACATGCAATAAGAGTGATATGGCTGGCTAAAAAAAGAGCGACCCCCCAAGGGCCGCCCGAGACCGCCAGCATGCATTTTGAATATTTCTGGAGCACGGGCGCTTTTTAAGCGGCAACACGCCCTCCCACCATTGCGTAGCCGGAATTGAGCCCTACTTCAAACAGACCCATATCAATTTTAAATGATCCGCCCGTGCCCGGCTCCAGCAAACGCTCAGTAATATTACCCAAAGGGAACAGATCCCGGGGTTATAGCACTACTTCAAATTTACAACCCAAATCCCATTTCAAAAAGCAGATCGGGATTGTCCTTGCCGATATCATCCATAGACCGATACCACGGCATGGGCAACCTCCCCGTAAACGGACTTGCTCCCACAAGCGGGGAAACCATGCCGTCGCCTTCCGTACCGGGCAAGTAGCACATGACGACGCTGTCCCAGTCGTTTATAAATTCGTCGATCAGTACATTCCGCCCCGCTACAATCAGCGTGACCGTTGGCTTTTTGAGGCTTTGCGCATATCCAATCGCTTTTTCGTTTTCATCGAGCGCCATGCTGCCTGTAACGGAAAGATCGGCGGTATCACCTTCCCATTCTGCATAGGGCTTTTCCCCGAGCGCCAGCAGCACCACGTCCGCTTCGCCCGCACGGCTTTCATCCGTAATAATCTCCAGGCCGTATTGACCTGCACATTTCATAAGCCCTTCCAATATGGATGTGCCGGGCGTCAGGTCAGGTTTGGCCACCCCCTGCCAGCTCAACGTCCACCCACCGCACTGTACGCCAATGTTATCCGCGGCGGGACCTAAGACATAGATTTTCTGCCCTGCCTTGAAGGGAAGCAATGCATTTTCATTTTTCAGAAGCACCTGGGATTTTTCCACCAGCTTTTTCGCAAGCGTACGACCTTCAGGGCTACCCAGTTCCTCCACCTGAATAGGCGTATCATCGAGGTAGGGATCTTCAAATATCCCCATATCGAATTTGACGGTCAATATGCGGGATACGGCGTCGTCCACCCTCTCCTGAGGTATTTTCCCGCTTTTTACGCCTTTGATAATGGCGTCTATGGCTTCGCGGTAGCGGTAAGGTTCCATGAGCATATCGACGCCTGCGTTGACTGTCGCCGCCACCTGCGCCTCAAATGTCGGCGCATTCACCCCGTTTGTCCCTTCCCAGTCGGATACAACAAATCCCTGAAAGCCAAGCTCATGTTTGAGAACATCGGTAACCAAGTATTTGTTTTCATGCATTTTCAGGCCATTAAACGAATTGAACGAGACCATCACGCATCTTACGCCATCATCAATCATGCGCTGATAGGGCGTAAGGTGCAGCGCTCTAAATTGCGTTTCATCCATCAAGACGTCGCCGCGGTCTATCAGGTAGTCCCCCTCCCCTGTTCCGAACCGAGTACCACCGTCGCCAAAATAATGTTTGGCGGTGGAAAGAACGCCGCCGTTTTGTTGCCCCTTCAAATATGCGGAGCCCAGTTCACTCACAAGTTTCGGGTCGCTTGAAAAGCTTTCGTATGTACGTCCCCATCTGGGGTCCTGCGCAACCGCAACACAGGGCGCGAAATTCCACAGCACTCCCGTCAGCTTCATTTCCCCAGCCACAAATGCACCCATCTGTTGGGTCAGCTCTTTGTCATTGGCTGCACCAATGCCGATATTGTGTGGGAAAATTACGGCGCCATAAACGGTGTTATGGCCGTGAACCGCATCGGCCCCATACAGAAACGGTATTTTGACGCTTCTCGACAGCGCCGCTTCTTGAAAAGAATCGATCGCCCTATTCCAGTTTTCCACGGTGTTTTTGTTGCCGGGTACCGAGCCGCCGCCGCTCACTATAGACCCCAGGCCCAGATCGGCCATATCCTTTTCGCTTACAGGATCCTGTTCCCCCTGCACCATTTGGCCCGCTTTGTCATTTAGGCTCATTCTGGAAAGCAAATCGCTCACGCGCTGCTCCGTTCTGTAAGACGCATCCAAATATATTTCCCCGGTTTGGGCCGAGTCTGTAGCGTTGTTCTGCGAGGGCGTGGAAGGGGTGATTTCGGAGGGTGCGGAACTAGGCGTGCATGACGCAAACGCAAACAAAAGCAGACAGCAAAGCAAAGCGGAAAAAATCTTTTTCACAATCCACTCCTCCTTATTTTAACTGGAATTACATCCATTTAAAGGTATCGTCTTGGACCAGAAATGTCAATTACTCATGCATCGAAACTTTTCGAAACCCACTCCTCTTAAGGGATTTCAGTTAAAAGCAGTTGCATAGAAGAATCCTCAAATGGGGAAACAAGTATTAGCATTTGAGGTTAAGGAGAAAACGAATGTCAGATCAGGAGAACAAAGCCCTTTCGACGCGGTCTGCATACCAGCTTGCAGACGTTACAAAAACCGTCCCCCAATTTACTTCAATCACGCCTCGCTGGCTATCAAAATTTCTGGAATGGAAGCAGATAGAAACGGGTATTTTTCGCCTGAACAAGGTTGCAAAGGAAGGCGAAGCGTCCTTGGATGTGCTTTGCTCTCAGGTAAACAGCGATGATGTCCCGGAAGGCTTTATTGATTATGAACCTAATCCACGGGAGTATGTCCTTACTTCCGTCTCTTCCATTGTAAAGATCGGTACGCGTGTATCAGATATATACAGTAAGCCTTATGATCAAATCAAGGAGCAGCTTCGCCTGGGAATGGAAAGCATAAAAGAAAAGCAGGAAAGCCTGATTATCAACAGCGATGATTACGGCTTGTTAAAAAACATTGATGATGCACAAAGAGTGCAATCGCGTACCGGATACCCAACCCCGGACGATTTAGATGAAATGATTGTGAAAGTATGGAAGGAACCTTCATTCTTTCTTGCTCATCCGGCGGCAATAGCCGCTTTTGGGCGAGAATGTACCCGCCGAGGCGTACCCCCCGTTGTTGTGAATCTCCATGGGTCTCCGTTTATCACATGGCGCGGTATTCCTATTATACCAACCGATAAGCTATTCGTGGACGGATTGAAAAAACCTAAGGATAAGGGAGGAAAAACCAATATTCTGCTCATTCGCAGCGGGGAGAAAAAGCAGGGTGTTATAGGGCTTTATCAGGCAGGGCTCCCGGGAGAACAATCCATGGGCCTCTCGGTACGGTTCATGGGCATCGACAACAAAGGAATTGGTCTATACTTACTATCCATTTATTGCTCTGCCGCAATATTGACGGAAGATGCTATCGCCGTGCTGGAGAACGTGGATATCGGAAATTACTATGATTACAAATAGCCACGAATCACACGAATACAGCATAATAAACGGGTTCGATCAGGGCCTGTTGATCAAAGATGTTTTGGCGTCGTTGGGGCTGGAATATTTCCCCGAATTTTATAGACAAACGGACGCATCTCAATCTTGCAGCCCACTTTCGCCGCTATCATGCTGTTCGGATTTTGACGACCTGTATCAACCCGATTTCTCGAAGCTGACTATGCATGATTACCCGATGAAGGCACATTTATTTGATGTACATGCTGTACGAAGGGATTTTCCGATTTTATCTGAACGAATTAACGGCAAAAACCTGGTATGGTTTGATAATGCTGCTACCACGCAAAAGCCTAAGGCTGTCATTGAACGCATTAAGTACTTTTATGAGCATGAAAACTCAAATGTTCATCGCGCCGCCCATACGCTTGCAGCGCGAACGACAGATGCGTATGAGGGTGCCAGATCCAAGGCCGCCGCTTTCCTCAACGCGGTGAGTCCTGATGAAATCGTGTTTGTTCGCGGCACGACCGAGGCGATTAATCTTGTTACGCAGGCATACGCGCTCAATACGCTTGCCACTGGTGATGAGATCCTTCTTTCCTTACTTGAGCATCACGCAAATATCGTACCATGGCAAATGGTTTGCGCTAGAACGGGGGCAATCATTAAGGTCATTCCGGTAGACGACAGCGGCCAAATCGATTTAGTTGAGTACAATAAGCTGTTAAGCACAAAGACAAAAATCGTTGCCTTCACGCACGTTTCAAACGCATTGGGTACGGTGACCCCCGCAGCCGAAATGGTGCATATGGCACACCAGTATGGCGCCAAGGTATTAATAGACGGTGCTCAGGCAGTTGCACATCAAACGGTAGATGTACAGGAATTAGACTGCGACTTTTATATTTTTTCTGGCCATAAGGTATTTGGGCCTACTGGTATAGGAGTGTTGTATGCAAAAGCTGCACTCCTGGATTGTATGCAGCCTTACCAAGGCGGCGGTAGCATGATAGCGGACGTTACCTTTGAAAAAACAACCTACAAAAAGCCGCCTCATCGGTTCGAAGCAGGCACAGGGAACATTGCGGATGCAATCGGTTTGGGCGCTGCCCTTGATTATATCACCGGTATTGGATTAAAGCGCATATCGGAATATGAACATATGCTTTTTAAGTATGGAGAGGAAGCGTTACGTTCCATCTATGGCTTAGCTTTCTTAGGGAATGCAAAGGACAGGACGAGCATTCTGCCATTTGTAGTAAACAATATTTCGCCCGAAGAAATCGGCTCCATTCTGAATAAGGAAGGGATCGCCGTCCGCACCGGCCACCATTGCGCGCAGCCGATACTGAGGAAAATTGGCCATGAAAGCACGGTTCGCGTCTCTTTGGCACTATACAATACAACAAACGAAATAGACTTCTTGGCTTCTGTCCTGCGACAATTGACTACGGCTTCTCGCCCAAACTATTTTAGCTTTCTATAAGGTTCATTTATAAATTGCTATGAAACCCCAAACGCGAGGGTGTTGGCGCCACCATTCATGTATCGATTCTTTTCGGGAGCAGGTCGATGAAAAGTATATGCATAAGACTCGTTAATCCACCTAAGATAAAGAGACTAATATTTAAAGGAGATACTAATGAAAAAGACGCCAACAGAAAAACTACTTCCGTCTACACCGGATAACGCCAAGCATAAGTCACGACAGGTAAAGAAGAAAAACGGGGATACCTCTGGGAAGAAAACTCCAGACGTCAAATAAACACGCTGCTCCAATGCTTTTTATCAGAAACAAACCCGCATCAATACGAAGCGGGTTTTGTTGTATCATCTGCTGTTGATGATTTCAACACTCTATCGAAATATCGTAGTATAACCTTCCATAGAATGGCGATGGCCGTCGTTAAATGTGGTTATCCCTTTGTAATAGTGATCATGCCCGCCATTTACATTCTCTTCTGGCCCAGTGGTAAAATCAAACCCGTGCAGATGGTTATCGCTAATTGTTGTACGCCCATTCATGCGATGCGTATGCCCTTCCACATCCGGGCTGACGCTCGTCTCACCATCATAGTAATGAATATGACCGTTATTTAAAGTTGTTTGGCCTCTGAATCTATGCGTATGCATTCTTGCCGACATTTTTGAATCACCCCTTATTGACCATTTTATGTAAGCGCACTTTATATGTGCGAATGTATTGGGCGTAAAGAGATGAAGCGAGAAAAACCACATTTTCTTGACGTCTTGCCTGCTTTCACTTTCCTTTCAGGTACACTAACAACTGATATTCTGCTTCCCGCCATCTCGACTTCCATCGCGAACGCTGTGTCCGCTTTAAGCCTTTAGGTACACGCCTCTGCTGCATGCTGCCGTCTTTCTCCCGGCTTCGCTCACACGTATTACACATTTTCTAAACATGAGGCTTGACAGCAGAAAGAAAAGCAGATAATATTATTACTGCGCCGCGCGCGTGCCCAGTTCGTCTAGTGGCCTAGGACGCTGCCCTCTCACGGCAGTGACAGGGGTTCGACTCCCCTACTGGGTGCCATAAATGAAAACCCACCCCAAACGGGGTGGGTTTTCATTTGTTATAAGGGGAGTCGAAGGGTGCGGCCGAGCCGTGCGAGGTGAAAAACAGTCCGGTGAACTGTTTTTCAGCACCCCGGGCTGGCGGCGACGCTGCCCCAGCGACGCCGGGACTCCCCTACTGGGTGCCAAAACAAAAATCCATCCGCAAGGATGGATTTTTTGTTTTGGTGATAATAAGGGGGCGAAGCCGCGTGAAAAATCGCGGGTAATTGAGTGGCCGGTAAGCGCTACGTACCGCCTGACTTTCATCGGAAAGAGTGACCCTCAATAGATTTGAATTCCCCCATGATCGGGGGTTCGTTCATACCTGATAACGGAAGCGCCGTTATCGTCACATGCAACTATGCTATAATTGATAAAAAGATTTAGAGGTAGCCATAGTGAAGTCATTATCTAAAGCATTGTTCGCCTTTTACCTGCTAATCCTGCTATGGTTAATTATATTCAAGTTTTCATTCAATTTGTCTTCCATATTAGATTATCAAACCAGAAGCATTAACTTGATTCCATTCGCATTCGCAAATGAACGAGGTAATTTGAGAGAGATAATCTATAATTTTGTTGTCTTTATACCTTTTGGTTTGCTATTGAGTGTAAATTTCAAAAAAGCCACATTCGGTAAAAAGTTGGCTTCTGTATTCGTTTTTAGTCTTACAGCTGAGATATCTCAATTTGTATTTGCGATTGGAGCAACAGATATAACAGACTTAATTACAAATACTATTGGTGGGTTTCTTGGATTGATACTATATGATTTATGCAATAAGTATATCAACAATCAAAAACTAGACCGCTTCATTGTTTTCGTTGGTATATTGTTGCTAGTATTATTTATCTTACTTTGTATCCTATTGTTCAATGTAAACTATCAATCGGCACGCTAATTGTAGACAACCATTTAATGAAAGTATATGAATCGATAAATTGTATTGATTACGCTATACGAGAAAATAATAAATCCATCCGTAAGGGTGGATTTCTTCATTCATTGAAAATGAAGCCCTTTACCACAAAGCGGCGGAGCTTCTCCAGACGCGCCTCAAGCAAAGCTGGCCCAGCAGCCCGACAAACGCAACGGAAATGAAGAATATTACGGTGTGCTCCAAAGACGGCAGAGAGCCATTCAGCAGTATCCTGCGCAGACAATCTGCAAGGTAATACAGCGGATTCAGACGCATCAATAACAGCAGGAAACCGGAAAGTGTCTGTGCTACCGGCCATACGATTGGGGCCGTCCAGAAAAAATACGGCATGGTAATCGCTAAGCCTTCCTCCGCCTTTCCCGGGAACAGCGGCAGAAACGCCGCAGCGAACATCCCCTGCGCAGCGGCATTGAATACGTTGCAAAATAAAAAATAGGCGATCAGCCAAAGCCGAGACAGCGGCATCCGCAGAAGTATGACCAGCAGAACGCATATACCTGTCCACAGCAGCAGCGTGGGCAGCGACGCAAGCGCCTGGCCCGCAGGAAACCAGGAGGGCGCATAGCCGTTCGCACCAAACAGGCTTCGAATACGGGCAGGCTGGTCGAATAGCGATAACACTACTTCCTTAAAATAGTACCAGGGCGCAAGGCCGGAAAACAAAAATACTGCGTAAGGCATATCCACAGTGATAAAGCTCTGAAGCGCAAACAGCAGCACAGCGGCAGTTACCGCCTGCTCCAGAAAATGAAACAGGCGTCTGCGTCCTCCCGTTAAACGGAACAACGCGCAGGCAAGCAGCAGAATTCTGCTGTGAAATATTCGCTGGAAACCTTTTTTCATAAAAACACCTTCCCGATTAGGCTGTGCCGCAACCGGAAAGGTATGTGTGTGAATCACTGGTCGAAAGCCCGAATACCGGTATATACGAATATTACTCCCGGAACCGAATTTTTCCGTTTTCCGCGCCTTCGATAATGGCGAGAGACTCAAGGTGCACACCTTGGTCGCGCAAGTTAGCACCGCCGGGCTGGAAGCCTTTTTCCACAGCGATTCCCACGCCCACGAGGTTCGCCCTAGACTGATTGACGATTTCGATCACCCCGCGCATGGCTTCGCCGTTCGCCAAAAAATCGTCGATTACGAGTACGTTATCTTCTTGCGTCAGCCACTGTTTGGCCAGCAGCAGCGTTACTTTCTTTTTGTAGGTATAGGAGAAAATATCGCTTTGATACAGCCCGCCTTCAATGTTGTCGCTCTTCGCCTTTTTGACAAATACCATGGGCACGTCAAATTCCAGCGCGGTGATTGCCGCAAGCGCAATGCCGGACGCTTCCACCGTAAGGATTTTATTGATACTTTTGTCCGGAAACAGATGGCGAAACTCTTTTGCCAGCGCCTGCATGAGCCGAATATCCACCTGGTGGTTTAAAAAGCCGTCGATTTTGATGATGTTGCCGGGAAGAACACGCCCCTCTGCACAGATTCTATCTTTCAAAAGTTGCATGTACAAAACCTCATATCCGTATATTTTCCCTAATTATGCGTCAATTTATGCTTAAATTCAAGTATGATTTTTTGATTTTATATAAATATATTCGATTATATTCCCGCATTTGCAATTTTTTCGGAAAATTTGCGTTGAGAAAGCGATGTGCACTTGATGCGTTGGGGAAATTCGGATATAATTATTTTGTATAGTAAGCGTCGGTTGATTGTCAGGAGGTTATAAGTATGAAAGAGCGCAAGGTATCTGAGGCCGTAATCAGGCGGTTGCCCAGATATTATCGCCAACTCGAATTGCTCAAAGCCGAAAATGTGGAGCGTATTTCTTCAAGCGAACTGGCGCAGCAAATGGGGCTTAATCCCTCCCAGGTTCGTCAGGATCTCAACTGCTTTGGCGGCTTTGGCCAGCAGGGGTACGGCTACCCCGTTCAAAACCTGCACAAAGAGATCGCAAACATATTGGGATTGACACGCAACTATCGCCTCGTAATCGTGGGCGCAGGCAATATCGGACAAGCTTTGGCCAAGTACGAAGGGTTTGCGCAAAAAGGCTTTGAAGTGATCGCGCTATTTGACGTGGAAGAATCGCTTATCGGGCACAAGGTCAATGAAAAACCCATTTTACCCGTGGAACAATTAAGCGACTTTATCCAAGAAAACAATGTGGATATCGGCATCATCACGGCCCGGCGCAGATCCGCACAGGAAATTGCGGATATCATGGTAAGCGCGGGCATCCGCGCCATATGGAACTTCGTTCCCATGGATGTGACCGCATCTGTCCCCATTGAAAACATTCAGTTGAGCGACAGCATGTTTGTGCTTTCCTACCGCCTGAACGCGCTGGAGGACTAATCAAACTAACCCCTCGCCGGAGGCTGCAAATAATCAAGGGCAGACTGCTTTTAAACTGTCTGCCCTTTTTTATGCTTCCTGTTATCGGCGATCTATCCGTATACCTTTGTCACTTTACATACGGCAACGGCGCTTGCCGTTCCTTCTCCCGTAGTCAAATCTTTGGGCGAATGGATGTTGAGCATAAATCCGTTGTCCTCATACTTGCCGTCAATTCCTTTCGCATACTCTTCCTGCATGGCAATGTGATTGACCCTGCCAACCAATAGGGCGGCTCTTCCGCTGCCGGACAGGTCAATCTCACGCTCCAGCCTGCACTCCATAGATAGAAACGCCTCCTGCATGCGCGGGCACGCGACAGTCTTCGCCTGTTCTTTCTGTAAGCCGCCGGCTTCAAACTCGTCTGTTTCGTCATCGTTGTGGTCAATGGTGGCTATGCACGCATCGAAATAATCTTTGCCGATAAAATTCACCACAAATTCGCCGGTGCGCAGAATATTCCGATATGTATGCGTATGCCGATAGATCGGAATGATGGCATAATACCCATCGCCATCCCCTGTAAAGCTACCAGAAAAATTAAAGTTCACGTTTGCCCGGCCGTTTTCTTTTACCGTTGTCACGGCGTGCAAAACGCTTGGTATGCCGCAGGCAAACTCAAAATGCGAAAAAATCTCATACTGCCCCGGCCAATGGGCTGAGAAGCTTTCCGGCCTTTGAGTTCCGATTTCAATTTTCATACGCACCTACCCTTTCAGAAATTTCAGAATCTTCTTGGGCTCCGCCTCAGGATTTAAGCGATAAACCTGCTCCGTTATTCTTTGTGCGGCTTCCGTTTCGTTGATCTTGCTCGCCTCTTCAAATATATCCGGACCAAAATACTGTTCCGTAGTGCAGAATACCGTGGAAGACCAACCGTATTCCTCCCCCTTCTTGGAAAGCTTTTGCCGCCTCCCGCACATGGTCAAATACAATTTCATCTGCAATTCAACCAAAGCCTGGTCAAACCTTGAGGAGTCTTCTTTCGAAAACCCGCAGATTTGCTTGATGGCATGGACAGGTAACGTTTCGTGTTCGAGTACAACGTCATAGATCCGCTTGGCGAAATGGCTCATTTCCCCATCCGCGTACGCGTCTTCAAACGCCTTTTCTCCGCGCCTTATCGCCAGAAAATACGGGTACCATTCCCTGGTGATGTACCCGCTCTTTTTGAAAAACAGCTTGGCATAGGCGATATCGTCACGCTCGTTCAGGACGCGCATACGCCACTCCCAAGGGTCTGTTTCCGGATTGCCGGTATGCCAACGAACTGGCGTCTCATACGGCGGGTCCTCATCCCAGCTCCATGGGACCACAGAATAAATCTTCTCACTGTTCCCACCGCCCATGGAAAACCCGGCGCTTAGCAATGCCGCTACAAAATCACTATACTTTTGAATCATATCATCGCCCTCATACTGGTTCCTTCTGCATTTCTTTCAATGGGTTCATTGGCGGCCCGCTCCCGCTCAACTTTGCTTTATTCTACCAAACCGAACATGACAACTGTCTGTCACGTTCAAGAATACCGTTCCACAATTTTTTTCGCGGTCTGCCGTATTCTCTCCACCATGTCGCCAGGTTCCAATACCGTTACCTTGTCTCCAAAGCCAAGCAGCCAGGAGACCATGTGCTCCGGATTGGTATATCCATTCTCAAAACGCAATTCTCCGTCCTCGGTTTGTGTAAAGCAGTGTAACCCATATTCCTCAATCAACTGATATTTGACCGATGGATCAAACAGCGCGATAAGCTTGTTATCGTCCGGAAAACGCGCCGAAAAATCCCGCTTTTCAGGCGGTATCTCGCGCCGAATATGGGTCTCATCGCAAAGCTTCAGCTCCCACAGCCGCGCCAGCTTAAACATCCGCCAATCCTGCTGTTCTGTGCAGAACCCAAATACATACCACGCCGTCCACTGAAAAATAATAAAATAAGGCTCTATTTGGCGGTGCGCCTGGCCTTTTTCGTAGTAATAGTCAAATTCGATCAGCCTCTGCTCCAAAACCGCCTGTTTGATCAGCGCGATTTTAGGCGTCAAGCTGACTTTATAATGGGATGCAAGGTCGATGACGATGGGCTCCCGCAAAGACAATACAGCGTCCCGATTCGAAACCAATTTATCAAGTGTGCATTCGATCCGGGATTTTTCCGACACGCTGCCAATTCCCCTGAGCGCCGCGATGATGCCGGAAAGCTCGTCCGAGGTAAGTACGCTTTTATCCAGTTTGTAACCGTCGGCAATCGAAATTCCACCGCCTCCGCCCTGATAGGTTACAACGGGTATCCCGGCCCGGCAAAGCGCGTCGATATCGCGCTCGATTGTGCGGCGTGAGACCTCAAATCTTTGGGCAAGCTGCGGGGCGGTTATGCGGCTGTTTTGAAGGAGTATGGTAAGGATACCAAGCAGACGGTCAAGCTTCATACTGTCCTCCTTATAATCAAACCACCAGCTCATGAACTGGTGGTTTCATTGTTCTGTATCACAAATACGCCGTGGACCGCCTATTGCGTTTAGTGTTCCTGCTCCTCTTTCATCTGGGAGAACAGAATGGCTTTGCGTGGGTCGTCCATCCAAAGGCGCTCCATATTGTAGTATTTGCGCTCATCGGGGATGAACAAATGAACGAGTATATTTGAAAAATCCAACACGATCCATCTGCCTTCGGCATAGCCTTCCTTGCGCCGCAGCGTAAGATCAAAGCCCGGGGCCTTCTCTTCCACTTCTTCGCAAAGTGCCTTTACCTGGGGAACGGCGCGCCCGCTGCAGATGATAAACCAGTCCGCTATGATTGTTTTATCCTCTACATGGATGGCAATGATATCCTGTGCTTTTTTATCATAGAGCACCTCACACAAGGCAAGAACCTGTTCTTTTGCTTCCAAACGGACATCTCCTTTCTTTTTACAACCTTCTTTTTCCTATCTTAAAATGTTATCCGGCTTCCTGCAACCAAATATTTCACCTGCCGTGGTTATCATACCCGTTATTTGAAGCATGAAGCGCCGTCCGGCTTAAGTTCTCTGAGCGCCGCAAGGGAGTGTTCGTCCACACTTCGCCCCTGCGCGCGCACATAATCAATACATTCTTCCAAACACGCGGCCATCGCCGCATCCAGATTTTCAAACGCCAGGGCTCGGAGCCGGTCAACGCCTGGAAACTCCCGGTTGGGCTCTATCATATCCGCCACGTATATGATCTTGTCCAGTATGGTCGCCCCCTGGTCGGACGTTGTATGCAGCTTTATGGCACGCAGCACGTCGTCATCCGTTACGCCGTAGCAGGTACGCGCAAGACGCTCCCCCGCCGCTGCGTGAGATAATGCGCCGTTGTCCTCTCCGCGCGCGCAATCGTGCAGCAGCGCTGCCAGCCGTGTTTTTTTCGCGTCCGCCCCATGGCGGGCGGCAAGTGCAATCGCCATACGCACCACGCCCATGGTATGCCGGTATCTTTTAGCGCTCAACGCGGCGCGGCATTTCTCCTGCATCCGTTTCAGGGCGTCCGGAATATACAGGCCTTCCTCATAGATATACGTTTCCACCGCGGACGGCACAAGTTCATCTATGGGCAACGCGTCGTACACGCGGTCCCGCACCAATGTGGAGGAAACGGGCGGTACATTGATATTCGCAAGCTCGATTGTAGCGCCGTATTCCGCCCTGAGACGTTTTGCCGCTTCCTCATCCCCACAGTCCTGTCCCTGCCGCCTTACGCCAATAATTGCCGCAATCTGCAGCAGTTCCTCTACACGGCTCCACGTGGGAATATCGTTTAGGAGATCGCTGCCCACGATCACATGGAAGGTATCCAGGGGATAGCGCCTTTTGAGTTCACGTACCGTATCTACTGTGTAGCTTTTTCCGCCGCGCACAAGCTCGATATCCGACACTGTGAGGCCTTCAAGCCCTTCTGCCGCAAGGCAGGTCATCTGATATCTGTGCCGTGCCGCGATGTGCCCATCCACTTCCTTATGCGGAGGGTCCGCCGCCGGGATCAGCAATATCCCGTCAAGTCCAAGCGTTAGGAGCGTGCCCTGCGCTATTTGGATATGCCCCAAATGTATGGGGTTAAATGTCCCGCCTAATATGCCAACACGACGCGGGCCTAACTGCATGCTTGCGGCTCCTCTTGCGGCTGTTTCCCTGTAAGCGCATAAAAATATAACAACCGCCGTTTTCTTTATAGCTATTATACACCAAATGAATGCTCTGGCGCATACAAATCTGCACTTAGGCAAGAATCAACGCAGAAACCCAACATATGCAAAGGAGGAATGCACATGGATCAGGAGCTGAAACGGTATTACAAGCAACGCCAGCACGGCGGGCGCGGCACTGCGGCCAGAGTGGCGGACGGCATTGTGCTCCGCATTGTATTCGCTGCGGGCTGCTACCTATGGTTCCGGCACAATGTAGCGAACGAAATGGTCGTAATCCTTTTGACCGCGTTGACCACGCTTTTATTCCTTGTCGCGATGCGGCTTTACCGCCAGCTTTCCTTTGATAAGTTTGTACAAAAGGAAAAGGAACGGCTGACGGACGTCGTGCTGTGCGAACGGCTTATGCTGCTGCCCGAGGAGGAATTTTACGCGCTCAATAAACGAATTATAGACCTTCTTCCGGGGTTTGAGAACGCGTATCTTCTCTCCGTGCAGCGTGCCTCACAGCTTGGGGAGGACGACATTTTAGCCGCCTTCCACGCCGCGCAAAAAGAAAAAACGCAGCAAATTGTGATCATAAGTCTGTCGACTTGCCGTGACCAGGCGCTTGCTCTCATTGGCCGCCTGCCCATACGCGTAGAGCTCGTTCCTATCCCCACGCTCTTGCGCATGGCGCGTCAGCTCGAGGGATATGCCGTGACCGACGAGGATGTGGAAACTCATATCCGCAGCCTGATGGGCGCACAGCGCGCCCGCAGAGCACGTATGCAAGCGGAGCCATTTGGTGCAAAGCACGCGAAAAAATATCTCATCTGTGCCGTCGTGCTCACGCTTTCCTCGTTCATCACCGGTTATGCGTTATACTACCGGCTGCTCGCGGGCGTATGTATGCTGCTGTCCGCAACATCCTTTGTTTTGAACCGTCCCGGGACCTCGAGTACAGCGGATCATGCGCAATAAAAATTTGCTTGGATCAGAGGGATTTTTTAGGTATGTATGGCGCGCATGCCGTACAAGATAATAGCATACCGGGGATGGTCCCCTATACGCGAAAGGGAAAGGAGGGCGAGAAAACAATGGCATACAACCAGAACAATAATCAGAATAACCAGAACCAGAATGATCAGAAGCAGCGCACCCAGCAGCCGCAGAAGCAGAACAATCAGGGACAGCAAAAGACAAAATTGCCCAACCAGAACCAGTACTAACTAACGGCACTGGCGTTGCGCAATTCAGTAGTATGCGGCATTATTTGGCCGCGCTCCGACACCAAGGGTCAGCTCCTCTTTCGTAATAACGCGACCCCGGTAAACGGCATGACGGATCGTCATCATGCCAGCGGGAGGATGGAATTCCATCCTCCCGCTTTTTGTTGTCCCTGGCTGGCGGGATAGACGGTTTCCTATAACAAACGCTTGAAATCAAGAAAATAGTTGACCTATCAACTATTTTCACATAGAATCTGATTGGACGGGGGGAGGACGATGTCTATGCCATCCATTCGCAATATCTGGTTGGACATGAAAGGGGTTTTACGCTCGGCGCGCCAAATCATAAATGCGGGCCTTGAACCACTTAACCTGTCAAGCGCCGAAGGCGACATACTCTTTCACCTTCTGACTGGCAGCAATACATTTCAGCAGGAACAACTCGCAGAACAGCTTGACATAGGAAAAGCCGCCGTATCACGCGCGATTGATTCGCTTGAAGCCAAGGGGTATGTCATGCGCGCGCGCAAGCGCGAGGACAGGCGGGCGTACAGCGTTTTCCTTACAGATCAAGCTTTCTCGGTTGGCGAGAAAATTAAAAGCATATACGAAAATTTATATGCGTCCGTCAAACAAGGAATCACGGACGAAGAGTTTGCGGGTATCGAATCGGTGCTTTTACGCGTTGCCGCCAATCTCCAGACATTGGGGGACACATAATGCTGTTTGAATTTCTAAAAGGCTATGGGATGCTGCTTGTATATTTTATAGTCTGCGCTGCCGCTGCGCTTGTTCTGCGCCGGCTTTTCCCAATACCTGCGGAGATCTTCCGCAAGACGTTGCACATGATACTCCTAGGTTCCATATTCGTATTGATATATGCGTTTCATACGTGGTGGATATCGGCAATTGCGACAGTCGCATTCACGGCAATGGTATTCCCTATTCTTATGGCCGCCGAAGGCATCCCAGGCTATTCCGAACTGCTCACGGAGCGCAAACGAGGTGAAATTAAAAAAAGCCTTGTCGTGGTGTTCGTCATGTTCGGGGCTTTGATTTGTGTTTGCTGGGGCTGGCTTGGAGAGAAATACCTCGTCATTGCATCGGTGTTTGCATGGGGATTGGGTGACGCAGCAGCCGCACTTATTGGCAAGCGATTCGGACAGCACTACATAGAGGGTGCGCTGGTTGAGGGGCGCAAAAGCCTTGAGGGTACGTTAGCGATGTTTGCGGTGTCGTTTGTTTCCGTGATCGTAGTACTGCTTGCAAACGGTTCGGTGGAATGGTACTCCTGCATCCCGATTGCCGTGCTGACGGCAGCGGTATGTGCGGCCGTGGAACTATACACGAAGAATGGTATGGATACGCTGACCTGCCCCTTCGCAGCGGCGGCAATCATGATTCCGTTGGTCCGCCTGTGGGGGGTATGATGTTATGAAACCAAAATCAGGCGAGCGCACGCTCCTCGCTTCGGTCGTGCTGAGTTCGCCCGGCCCCATCGTAGTGGGCGCGGCGCTTTTTATGGGCCATTCGTCCACGCAGCTTGCGGATTTTATTCGCCGCACGGCAGAACTGGCCGCAATCATCGTATCCTGGATTATATTTCGCATCCTTAACAAAAGCAGCGAACCCGATGCAACACGCAAGGATAGATTGGAACGTACTGCGAACCTATGTGTTGGAACAGCAATGTGCCTGTCCGGCGCAGCCATGCTTTTCATCGCCCTGCTCGCGCCGAACGCGCAAAAGGGCAACGTCATTCCAGGCCTCATCATTGCCGTGCTGGGGGTAACAACAAATTCCTGGTTCTGGCTTCGTTACCGTAAACTCAACCGTGAAAAGCCGGATGTGATACTTGCCGCACAAAGCAATCTTTACCGAGCGAAATCACTTGTGGACGCCTGCGTAACGATTGCGCTGGCGGTGGTTGCACTTGCCCCCACCGCGCCCGCCACACGTTATGTGGATTTGGGCGGTTCAATCGTTGTGGCGGCATATCTCATGATGAGCGGTATTATAACGGTACGGAACAAAAAGATTGAGGCGCAGAACAGTGACAGCTCTGTGAATGCCGCGCCTTGCTCCCACGATTCCGACAAAAATGATGACTGACAGTTTGCCGCCAACCCTGCAAGGGCAAATGGAATTCCGGCATTTCAAAATAATCACTTCTCCATAAAAGACCCCCGGTAATGACCGGACATAGAGATTCTTTACAGAAAAAAAACAGAATATATGATGCTAAGGGCTGAGGCGGGATTGCGCGTACCCAGGAAAAACGGTATGATGAGGGATAATAACGCTTTTTCTTTTTGTGTTCTTATATTCCATACAGAAGGGTGAATAGCTATGCCCATCAGTAATTTTGAAGAACTTGTAAGCCGCGTAAAAAGCGGCAAAAAGCGCACCGTTGCACTGGTGGAAGCGCATGACACGCACGCGCTTGAAGCGTTTGCGCACGCAAAGGACATCGTTTCCGCCATATTGGTTGGCAACAGGGAAAAAATCACGGCGGCGTTAGAAGAAGTCGGGCTTGCGCCAGACGCGTATGAGATCGTGGAAGTACCGGAGGGTATGCATCCTTCCGTTTGCGCCGCGCGACTTATACACGAAAAACGTGCGGATTTTTTGATGAAGGGCAAGATCATGACGGGCGACCTTTTAAAAGGCGTACTCTCTCCCGAGGCGGATTTAAAGGCAGGGGGCTTGATGAGCCACGTCATGATGGTGGAAGTGCCAAATTACCATAAGCTCATCTGTGTGACCGACGGCGGTATGTGCACGTACCCGGATTTAGAAAAGAAAAAGCATATCGTCGAAAACGCCGTGCGTTTTTTCCACGGCCTTGGGTATGAAAAGCCCAATGTCGCGGCGCTGTGCGCAATTGAGACCGTCAACCCCAAAATGCAGGATACGATGGACGCCGCGGCGCTCAAGGAAATGAGTTTAAATGGAACGCTTCCTTCCTGCTATGTAGAAGGGCCAATCTCCTACGACCTTGCCATGGTGCCGGAGCTTTCCGAAACAAAGGGCTATTCCTCTCCCGCCGTGGGCGAGTTCGATATTTTGTTCGTTCCCGAAATCGTAGTAGGGAATGTCTTGGGCAAATGCCTTGTTTACACATGCGGCGGGCGTATGGCTGGTGTCATACAGGGCTGCAGGGTGCCAATCGTGCTGACGTCGCGCGGATCTTCCGCCGATGAAAAATATTATTCTCTCGCGCTTGGCGCGGGCGTATGCAAGTGAGGTCTTATGCAAAAGAAAGAAATTCTTCTCGTTATCAACCCCGGCAGTACTTCAACAAAAATTGCGATATTTGAAAATGATATCAAAGTATTGAGTGAAACGCTGCGCCATCCGGACGCCGAACTGGCCCCCTACCCCTGGGTCATGGATCAGGTCGAATACCGCAAGGCGCACATTGAACAGTTTTTAAAGGACAACGGGTTTGATATTTCCACGCTGACCTGTGTGATGTCCCGCGGAGGGCAGCTTCCGCCTGTCCCTTCGGGCGCATTTGAAATAACGCAGGAGATGGTCGACTTCGTATACACCGTCAAAGTGGCGGCACACGCCTCCAACACGGGCTGCGTGATCGCCTATGAAATTGCAAAGGAGCACAACATCCCCGCGTACGTGTACGATCCCATCACGGTGGACGAACTTTCCCCCATCGCAAGAATCACCGGCCTGCCGGAACTTCCCAAGCAAAGCCGCGGGCACGCGCTCAATACCCACGCTATGGCGCACCAATGCGCCAAAAAAGTCATGGGAAAGCCAACCGATGAGTGCACGTTCATCGTGGCGCACCTTGGCGGCGGTTGCAGCGTATGGCTGATACACAAGGGATATTCCATCGATATGTATGGTGATGACGACGCGGGCTTCTGCCCCGAACGTTGCGGCAGGCTGCAGGCCGTGGAATTGGCCAAGCTCTGCTACAGCGGCAAATATACGTTGGAGGAGCTTTCCCGTAGACTACGCGGCGGCAGCGGCATGCGCGCGCTGCTGGGTACCACCGATGTGCGTGAAGTGGAAGCGCGCATCGCAAACGGGGACGAGTACGCCAAGCTTGTACATCAGGCGTTCACCTACAACATCGCAAAGAGCATTGGGGATCTGGCAACAGCCGTTTGCGGCAAAGTGGACCGTATTATACTTACGGGTGGCGTCGCCTACTCCAAAATGATTACGGACGATATCTGCGCGCGTGTGAGTTTTATCGCCCCTGTGGAACTGATGCCCGGTGAATATGAAATGGAAGCCCTTGCAGAAGGCGGCCTCCGCGTATTACGGGGAGAAGAACAACCCAAAGTCATCAACTGGCCCCAGTAACGTTTCCACCGCTGCCTGCCGACGCTCTTGGTAAAAGGCGGCGGTGTTTTTCCTTCCGTGTATGGTGTGCTGTTGCCGGTAGCACGATAAGGAACATGAACAGTTGGAAATTTCGCATTGAGACATTGCGCGCTTACAGGCAGGGGCGTATCCA
>JAEYSE010000024.1 GCA_023435025.1 Bacillota bacterium | reverse complement strand
GTGTTCGCTATGCCGTTACAGTTCAAACTGTCTTGCAATCACCGCAAGGGCCGTGGAGACGTCGCTGTTCTTGATGCAGCAGGCAATCTTTGTTTCGCTTGTGGTCACAAGCTCGATACTGACGTTCGCCTCCGCTAGCACGGAGAACAGTTGCCCCGCCACGCCATGACGTACCGCCATACCGGGACCCTCTACGGTAAGTTTCGTGATGTTGTCAAGCGCGTGGATATCCATACCCATGTAGAGCGGGCGTAGCGTTTTTAACGCGTTGAGCGCCGTGGCAAGTTGGGTCTTGGGCAGTGAAAAGCTGACGCTGCCGGAAACGGAGCCGGGTACCGTGACGCTGATCATATCCACAAACACGTTGTTGCGGGCGATGAGGCCGAATATGTGGCTCAAAACGCCCGGCTCGTTGGGCAGCGAGCTTATGGTAATCACAGCCTGATCGTCGTCGGTATACAAGTGGGAAAGCACGTCTTTTTCCGTGACGATGTCGTGCATGTTGTAAAGGCCGGGTTGCTTGTGCATCAGGTACTGTGCCGCGCGCAACGCGCCCATCCCGAATACCTGCTTGGAGTAGGCCTTATGAGAGATGGAAACGACCTCGTCCTGGCCGAAGAATTCCACCTCATGCTCGCCCACAACGGTACCGCCGCGCAGGGAGTGCAGGCCGATCTCTTTTTTGCTGCGGCGGACGTCCTTGGTGTGGCGTCCGAACACATACTCTTTGCCAGCAGGGAACTGCGTACTGACGGCGTCCGCCAGCATCAGCGCCGTTCCGCTGGGGGCGTCCACCTTGAGGTTGTGGTGTTTTTCGGTGATTTCAATGTCAAACGCGTCACCAAGGGCCGCAGCCGCTTTTTTAATCAGCTCGATCTGTAGGTTGACGCCCAACGACATGTTCCCGCTTAAGAATACGGGGATCTTCGCTGATGCGCGTTCCAAAGAGAGCTTGTCGTTTTCACTCAAACCCGTGGTGCCGATCACCAGCCGTATTTTGTTCGCCTGGCAATACTGCACCAGCTTGGGAAGCGCCGCGGGGCGGGAAAAATCGATGACTACGTCCGCGCCTGCGGGCGCCTTCATGATATCGTTGACAATAGAAATGCCCTCCGCCTCTGGGCACTGGTAGGTCGCAACGCCCGCCAATACCTGAAAATCGGAACTGTTCTGCTTGCACAGGCGCATGATGGTGCGCCCCATCTGGCCGCACGCACCGTTGATAATGACCTTAATCATAACTTCCCCTTGCTCGTTTCCTTGTTATTTTAGGAAAGCAGGCCGTAATTTTTTAGGGCAGCTTCCATGAGCGCGCGGTTTGAGTCAGATGGGGGGCAAAGCGGGAGCCGTAAGGTATCCTCGCACCAGCCCAGCATCGCGCACATGGTCTTGATGGGTATGGGGTTAACCTCGCTAAACGCCGCGCTCCAGATTGGCAGCACCTTAAATTGCAGCGCGCGGGCCATTTCAATATCCCCGCGGAAAAATGCCGCGCATAGCTCATGCATATCTTCGGGTATGACGTTTGCGATTGTGGAAATAACGCCTTTTCCGCCCAGAGCGAGCAACGGCAGCACATGATCGTCGTTACCGGAATAAATGTCCAGATCCGGACATAGCGCTGCCAGGTTGATGATCTGTTCGATGTTCCCGGATGCTTCTTTTATGCCCACAATGTTTTTATGTTCCATGAGTTTTTTCATGGTGGCAGGCAACAGGTTTAAGCCCGTCCGGCCGGGCACGTTGTATACGATAATGGGAAGGGAAACGGCCTTGGCGACGGCAGCGTAATGGGCGACAAGCCCCGCCTGCGTGGTTTTATTGTAGTACGGCGTAACGATTAAAAGGCCGTCCGCGCCGAGCTCTTCAGCAGCTTTGCTGTCCCTTATGACGTTTGCGGTATTGTTGCCGCCCGTACCCGCGATTACGGGAACGCGGCCGTTTACCTGTTTCACGCAGAATTCTATTGCAGCGCGCTTTTCCTCCGCGCTCATGGTGGATGCTTCGCCCGTGGTTCCACAAACGATGATTGCATCCGTTATTCCTTTTATCTGGCGCTCAATCAGTGTTGTAAATGCGTCAAAATCAATGCCGTTCCCGGAGAACGGTGTGATGATGGCAACGCCGGAGCCTTCAAAAATAGCCATGGGTGTCTCCTCCTTTTTGTATTATACCAGTGGAAAACAAGAATTGTATCGAAGGCGGTAAAAATTTTCGGTGCGGGGCAACGAGCCTCAGCTCAAACGTAGCATCCTACGTTGAGCGAATGGCGAACGCCGCGCACAAAAATCACCGCCGCGCCGATATTGGAATTGTATGAATCGGCACTTGCACAAACGGCGCAGAAGGGATGTTCCTCCTGCGCCGCAAAATGGGCTCAATTATGCGTTCTCCCACTGGCGGATAAGCTCTTCTGCAATCTGCACGGCGTTGGTCGCCGCACCCTTGCGAATATTGTCCGCCACGCACCAGAAGTTAATGCCGCTCTCTACGCTGAAATCCCGACGGATGCGGCCCACATAGACAGGGTCGGTATCCGCAGCATTAACAGGCATTGGGTAGACATAGTTCTTCGGATCGTCCTGCACGATGATACCGGGCGCATTCCGCAGCACCTCCACAAGCTCTGTAAGCTCGAAGGGCCGCTCGAATTCCACATTGATGCTTTCGCTGTGGCCGTGGAACACGGGTACGCGCACGGTAGTGGCGGTAACCCGAAGCTCGGGCAGTGAAAGTATCTTCTGGCTTTCATTGATCATCTTCTGCTCTTCCTTGGTGTAGCCGGTATCCAGGAAAGAGTCGATATGCGGCAGGCAGTTGCCTGCAATAGCGTGGGGGAACTTCTTGGGCGGGTTGCCCTTGATGCCCTCTTCCAAATCTGAATAGCCCTGCTGGCCCGCGCCGGATACGGCCTGGTAGGTGGAATACACCACGCGCTTGAGGCCATACGCTTCGTGCAGCGGCTTTAACGCCACCATCGCCTGTATGGTGGAGCAGTTGGGGTTTGCGATAATGCCCTTGTTCTTGTACATGGGGATGTGCTCCGGATTAACTTCCGGAACCACAAGGGGAACCTCCGGGTCCATGCGCCATGCGCTGGAATTATCGATCACGACCGCGCCTGCGCGTGCGGCAACAGGGGCAAACTGTTCGGATGTGCCGCCGCCTGCCGAAAACAGCGCGATGTCTATATCGAGGCCATCGAAGCAAGTCTCGGTCAGTTCCCGCACGGTGTACTCTTTGCCCATGAAGGGCAACGTAGTGCCGGCGCTACGTTTCGAGGCGAACAGGTAATAGTTCGCTACGGGAAGCTTGCGCTCTTCGAGCACTTGCAGGAATTTACGGCCGACCATGCCGGTCGCGCCGACAACCGCGACGTTGTACTGCTTCATTTCAAATGGTCCTCCTCGTACGATTATATTGCATATATTACTACGCAATATGCGATTGGGGGAAAGTATAGCACAACGCCAGGGGCAAGTCAATGAAATCCCCCAGGGAATGCTGTAAACATTCTATGATTTTGCCCGCGGATGCGTTCACTTCCTTATATATAGCACCCTCATGCCCCACGCGAAAAGATGCCTTAAGCTTACACCGTCTTTGCTTGACAGGGTTCGGTTGTTTTGCTATAATCAGTAGCGTTCCTATCAGGGAGAGATGTCCGAGTGGTTTATGGAGCTGGTCTTGAAAACCAGTGATGCCGCAAGGCACCGGGGGTTCGAATCCCTCTCTCTCCGCCAACCGCCACAACTTTATAGGCCTGGAGAAGTACCCAAGTGGCTCAAGGGGCTCCCCTGCTAAGGGAGTAGGCTGGGGTAACTGGCGCGAGGGTTCAAATCCCTCCTTCTCCGCCAAAAAGCAAAACCCGCCTTTCAGGCGGGTCTTGCTTTTTGGTTTAAGTTGAGGAGGATTTGAAGCCGCGTTAAAAATTGCTCCGGTGGAGCGATTTTAGCGGCTGGGCTTTCGTGCCCAGGCCGGCTTGCGCGGTGCGACGCACAAGCAAGACGATGCCGATGGCCGAAATCAAATCCCTCCTTCTCCGCCAGGCAAAAGCACCCAACAGGGTGCTTTTTGCTTGGCGAAAATTTGAGGAATTTGAAGGGCGGAACAGCGAACACGCCTGTGACGCGTTTGCCCGCCCCGGGATTTCGTGCCCCCGCCGACTTGCGCCGTGCGAAGCCTCATATGAGCCAACAGGTTACTCCTCCAGTTTCGCGTAGGTTTTGGGGCCGGCAATACCATCAGCTTTTAGTCCATTGCGCCCCTGAAACAGCTTTACCGCCGTTTCAGTAGCGCTTCCGAAAGAACCGTCTGCGCCCCATTTGCCAAGGTCGAGACCAAGCTTGATAAGCCTTCCCTGCAGTTCCTTTACATCGTCTCCCTTCATTCCATTTCGCAACGTCCTACGGATCGGGGAAGGTCGAGGCTTCGGTTCATCGCTGCCAAAGTCAATAGCCCAAACGTTGTTATTTATGAAAATGTCACTGGCCTCGATGTAACAAAACCCATTCTTCCCCCAAGACTTCCCCCAACTATTTGCCATGCGAAAATCGGCGGGGTACTTATCCGACCAGTCAACAAGGGCCAGCATGTGATTGCCGTTGACCATTTCGCGGCAGCGCCATACGCCCTGCGGATTCGGCCTCCAAGACTGTACAGGGACGCTGACGAACACCCCAAGACTGGCCATGCGCGCGGTTTTGATCTCATCCGGCGTGGTAAGGCGAGCATATGCCTCAATTTTGTGTTGGGCGGCTAAAGGACGCAACGTTGCCTGAGCTGCTGTGGTTTTATTCTGCGCAGTCATAACCTCATATTCATTTGGCCATGCCGGATAGAGAACATTTCCACGCTTAAGTGCAATTTCAAGCGCCTCATTCGGGTACATTCCCGACCCCTGATAATGCTCCAGGAAACGATCGCCATAAAGGTAAGACCGACTGAACACGCTACCAAGAACCATTTCGGCAGCATTGTCGAATGCCCAGTTGACGCAGTTGTTCACCTTTTGTTTACCAATCGCGGGCAGACGTGTTTCAAGCCACTCCGTAGGCATAGCCATAGGCGGCTGCGCTTTTACGCTGTAGTCCCTTATATCAGAAGGGCTTATAAGTGCCCCGGTTTTATATTCCATGTTGTTCCTCCCATCCATGCGCGGTTATAAAAAAATTGCGTATGGCTCAACAGTAATAGACTAAAACCCGCAAGCTTGAGGAAGCCTAGTACGGTAAGTCACCGCAGGGGGCATTTGCTATAGTATATGGATTAATAAGGGAAGATGTTATGTTGTGAAACAAATAGGCCGTTAAGGCCATATATCTTTAATCAAAATTGCACGATAAAGGCATCTGCATCTCAGCCATATGAATTCAGACGTACAGTAGTAGTTTACCTTCAAAAACATGGAAAATAATTCGAACAGCTGATGAAATAGAATACTCGTATTAAGCTTTGCGATAAATTATCTTCCACCTCATAGTCATAGGACGAATCCGATGGCGCTCCTTCTCCGCAAAAAAGTCATTTAGGCGGGTATTATTTGGGGTTAATCGTTGGAGGATTTTGAAGCAGCGTAAAAAATCGATCCAGTGGAGCGATTTATCGGCCGGGATTGCTATGATCTTTTGCATCACTACTCTCTTTTCACATAAAAACCGTCTGCCCTTAATAGAGCAAACGGTGTTTTAAGTTCATTTGGGATTATATATTTCGATTATAGGCTTTGCGCAGAAGAAAATCAGCTTTGGATTTACCTCTCGTATACCACATTACGTCGTGAATCGTTAATAATTCAACGGTACCCTTCTCCAGCCGCGTGGTTTTCTATTTTTCTCACGCAGATGAAATTATGCCAAGTCCACCGCTGCCTGTGAAAGGGAAGGAAGCTCGGCTTCACCAACAATTCTTGCTGCGTGAAGCAGCAGAGCTATGCGTTCCTTCTGGTTGCCGCCCGCTTTCAATCTGGCGATCCCTGTAAGGTACGCGTTTACCTGATCCGCGTCCGCACTGATCCTTGGTGGCTCAGAAATCTGTTCCGCCCGAATATCGGCAACCTCATCCACCTCATCGACAATTAATCCGAAATCGCTTCCCTTAACATGCGCAATGATGATGCAGGTGCGTTCGGTGAAAGCCGCTTCCTGCTTTCCAAAGCGCAGGCACACATCGATAACAGGAATGATCTGGCCCCGCAGGTTGATGATACCCTTTACATAAGGAGGCTGCTCCGGCAGTCTTATAATCTCCTGTATCTTCGCAATCTGAACGATCTCAGTAATGGGAATACCAAATAGCTGGCCATCCGTGCGGAAAGTAAGATACCGCGTTTCCAACTCCTCTAAATAGTCGTCCGTATACAATCTATCTTGCAGCTCCATATAGCGCCTCCTACACAGATAATCAATATTTCCCAAGATCGGATGCCGCTTCAGACAAAGACTTTTGAGAAGATAGATTTTGCGCTGTATGGCCCGCCAGCTTGAATCTGCCTACCTCCTGGCGTAGAGCAGAGGCCTGTGCGGACATTTCTTCACTGGTAGCCGAGTTTTCCTCTGCAGTGGCGGCGTTGGTCTGCACAACCGACGATATTTGCGAAAGCCCCTTCATAATTTGCTCGATTGCCCCAGCCTGCTCGGCGGAGGAGCGCTCGATCTGCTTGAAGCCATCGACAATCTTGACGGCGCTGACCCCTACATTTTGTAAGGCTTGTGCGGTTTGGACGGTTATCTCAGTACCCTTTTTTACGGTAGCGACGGAATTCTGAATAAGCTCCGCTGTCTGCTTGGCGGCTTCGCCCGATTTTGCAGCAAGGTTCCTAACCTCATCCGCCACCACCGCAAAGCCCTTTCCTGCTGCTCCGGCGCGGGCCGCTTCGATGGCGGCGTTGAGCGCTAAAATATTGGTCTGGAACGCAATATCCTCAATAACCTTTGTAATGTTTGCAATTTGGTTGGAAGCGGAGCCGATCTCCTCCATTGCTCGGGTGAGCTGCCCCATAAACTCGTTTCCGGCGGTTGTGTTAGCGGCGGCATGTTCAATATGCTCTGCGGAAATTTCCACGATGGAGGCGTTCTCTGCCGCCTGCCCCGCAATTTTTTTAACGGAGGCGGTCAGCTCCTCTATAGAGGCGGCCTGCTCGGCGGAACCGCTGGCCAGCGCCTGCGCTCCGCTGGATACCTGATCGGAGCCTATTGCCACCTGTTCGGCGGCAGTGTTGATGTGCCTAAGCGTATCGCTGAGCGTGTCCCTCATCTTACGCATGGAGACCAGTATAGGAGTGTAATCGCCGACATAGCAATCTATCTCTTGGGCGTCCACTGCAAAGTTGCCGTTCGCAAATTCGTTCAAACCTAATGACAGATCAGTAATAATTCTTTTTAATGTGTCGGCCATGCGCTTAAAGGATTTCGCCAACTCGCCCAATTCATCGTTGCTTTGATGAGAAACGGATATGTTCAGGTCGCCCTCGGCAAACCTAGTAGATGCTTGGCTGAGTTCGAGCACAGACTTTGTAATGCCGTTTGTCAGGACGATCATGGAGACCGCCACGATCAAAAGGGCGACGACCATCAGGACGCCCGCAATAATAGCGGCACTTATGCTAGACTGCATGTATTCGCTATATGATACGGTAACGGCAATCGCCCAATTGTTGGTCGCTTCGACAGGGGCCATTACAGCGAATTTTGTAACGCCCTGAAATGTATACTTGTCAAAAGCCGTCTCCCCCGCATACGCCCGTTTTAGCAATGAGGCAAGCGGCTCCAAAGCTGGATTGTTCTTCGCATCGGTCAACGCGTTGTTCTGCGTATACACGCGCTCTCTGTTGGTATGGGCAATGCATGTGGCTTCTCCATTTACGAGGTAAGCGGTGCCGGTTTCCCCTATTTTAATGTTTTCAACCGTATTGCAGAGGAATTCGTTATCCATCTGCGCATACAGAACGCCAACGATCTTTGTGCCTTTTTTGCCGTCCGCCCATAGTGGGGCGGAAATATAGAAATGCGCCGATTGTTTGTCGTCTCCCACAATCGGGTCGCTAATGTAGTCCTCGCCCTGCATGGCCGCCTTAAAATAATCTGTATCTTTGATGTTGTTGCCATAAAGGTCTATGCCGTCGGCACCTGCCATGGTAGCCGCTTTGACATAGGTGTCAGCCTTCTTACCATCTAAAAGAGCCTGTTTATCCTGTTTGGATACGTCGCTGCTTGCCAGCTTCTCCAGAGTACCCCACTCGGCCACGATGGTTTTATATGTGCCAAGCCTTTCCTGTACCTGAAGCGCCGACAACTGCGTCGTTTCCTTCATGGTTTTCTCCAGAGTTTGCAGCGTGTTTCGATAATTCATGATGACCAGAAGCGCAGTAAGCGCTATGAGGAAAAAGGCCGTAACAGGAATAGACCTGACTAGCATTTGGGTTTTTAGTTTTTTCATATATAATCCTTCTTCGTGTTTTTTACCTATACACAGGCATCAAAATTTCCCGAGACCGAATGCAGCTTTAGGCAAGGATTTTGGGGAAGGTAGATCGTCCAGCATAGAAATAATAAGGGTAGTTTCCTACTATAATATCTGCGGCCAGTCTATATCCGACCTCTTGACGCAACAGGCGGCCTTCGCGGATATTTCAAATTTTCGAAACACGCCGTAGACAACGTCCCAGGTCATTATCCGAATGCCCATCTTACGCGGAATGACGTTTTGCATATGGAAGATTAATTAATTACACATTTCACACCATGGGATTCTAAAATATCGGCAATATGCCGCATGCTTTCATCATCTGGCACTTCTACATCAGGTAGCGGATACGCGCTTCCAAGACGCTCGTGCTTTGTAGCGCCAAGCTTATGATACGGAAGAATGTTCACGCGGTTGAAGCGATTTTCAACGCAGAAAGCGCCGATTGCCTCCGCGTTTTCATCAGAATCCGTAAAGCCGGGGATAATGGGCACGCGCAGACATACTTTCTCCGGACAGGTTTGCCCGAGAAAACGCAGGTTTTCAATAGCGAGCTTATTGCTCAAACCTGTCGCTTCCATATGCTTCTGCTCGTCAACGATTTTAATATCGGAAAGATACAGATCAACATAGGGCATAACGGCTTTCAGGTTTTTTTCCGGAACACACAGCTCCGACTCAAGCACCGTATTGATGCCTTCTTCGTGGCATCTTTTCAGGAGTTCGGCAACAAATTCATAATAAACAAGGGGATCGCCCCCAGACACCGTTATCCCGCCCTTATTGCGGTACACAACGGCATCCCGCCGTATTTTTTGCATGACGTCGTCAACCGTCATGAAGCGGCCGGTGACAGAGAGCGCACTTTGAAAACAAGCCCGCACGCAATCATGTGTCTGGCACTTGTTGCATTTGGCGCGATCATGGCGGATATAGCCAAATTTTTCGATATCCTCAGGGTGGCTATAGGGTGTAACGGCGTCATGTGGGCACGCCGCTGCGCAACGCATACAGCCGGCGCACTTCATCTTTGTGTAAAAGAGTTCGGGCACAGGCTTTTGTCCTTCAGGATTTGCACACCACAGGCAGCGCAGCGGGCAACCCTTAAAAAAAACATTGGTACGAATACCGGGGCCGTCATGAGTGGAAAAGCTTTGAATATCGAATATCATAGCTTGCAATTCATGTTTTTTTTCCACCTTGGATACCTCAAATCCATTCATATTTCTCGGCGCAAATGCCCGTTGTTTGCTGGTAAAATAAAAGGAGTTTCGCCTGCGGCCAATACCATTTTAAAAAGGCGTCGGTGGTACCTTTTTGCCCCTTTGGTGGCCCGCAGGACTAGAGCTGAGGCGTGTTCCGCCTTAAGCTCGGGTGTCACACGAAACGCATTGGAATATGCGTTTCGTGCGACAGCCCTTACGTTTTATGTGTTGCTGGAAATGGCAGGGCCTTGTTTGTCGCCCCAAACTTCCGCATAGGTAGGCTGCTTGACAATGTTTACAAAGAAGCAGGCCAACAGATAGAAAATTGTGGACAACCATATGGAAACGAAGTAGCTGCCCGTTGCATCTCGAATGGCACCTGCGATATATGGGCCAAGGCCTGCGCCGCCAGCCATACCAATCAGGGAAATCAGCCCCCATGCCGGAGGCATTTCCTTGCGACCGACGGCCAAGCCAACTAGACCGGCGACGGATGGGATGTAGCAACCAAAGCCAATACCAAACAGAATCGCGTAAATAACAAATGCCCAATGGCTTGTGCCGCCATTTGCAGTCAGACGAACTCCATAGTTAAGCCACAGGGCCATGACGGCGGTAAGCAAATACGAGAATGTGAGCACGCGCTTCCTGGCTTTCATTGGATCACCGCTCTTTTTGGCCATCTTATCGACAATACTGCCGACAGCAACGGCAAAGATGGTGAAGAAAACACCGATCAAGCAATAGATATAGGTAGCGCTTATCTTATCGTAGCCAAGATCTTTGCTCACGTAGTTGATAGCGTGAGAAAAGACGATAAACTCAGCAAAGTTGCTGCAAAACCAAAGTAGGGACAGGGCCCAAAACACCTTATGCTTAACAGCCCACTTAAAGGGGACATAAAACTCTTCCTTTTTTTGTCCGCCACCGGCATTCATCTTTGCCATGTAGGAGTCATAACCCAAGGGCTTCTGACCGACATCCTCAGGCTTCATCTTGGTGAATTGAGCGGCAATGACGATGCCGACGATCAGAACGACGCCAAACACCCTCATCATGACCTGCCAGGAAAGGTTGGAGATGATGAGCATAGAAATAACAGGCCCTAAGAACATCGCTACACCCGTTGCAGCAGTGGTCAGACCCATTGCAAGTCCGAGCTTATCAACAAACCATTGACGCACCATAGAGGTAACGGGAGCCCAAAAGGCACCAGAACCTATACCGATTATTGCCTGGCATACCCAATACTGCCAAGGTGCTTGGGAGTAGCTGCAGAGGAACAGGCCAACACCCATGATAATTCCATGCAAAGAGTAGGTCAGCCGGCAACCCAGCTTGTTGATATAAGTACCGACCAAAAAGGCAAACAGCCCGTACATGGCCATAAAAATGGAACTACCGGCAGAAACGGCGCCGGTGGACCAACCGGTGGCCGCCACCATGCCTTGAATAAGGGTTGCAAAGGAGCCGCGGATTATCATATGGAAAAAGACAATAAACATGGAACCCGTAACGACTGACCAGCCCGAGAACTTCTTGTTCTCTGTAATGTTTTGGCTCATTGTTCCACCTCCATTATAGTTTGAAATGAATATGATAAGGCAAGGGAAGGGGACAGGAACCCCCTCCCCCTGCCTTAAGAGCTTTGCGGATCATTCCGCTATTTGTAAATTTACTTATTACAGGGTGTTATACTCGGTTCTGGCGATGAGTTCATCCTGAATAGGCTTGCCGAGCTCAACCCAGTAGGAACTGAAGCCTGCAACACGCACCAGGAGGTCACGGTAGTTTTCGGGATGCTTTTGCGCGTCGCGGAGCATGTTGGAGTCAACAATATTGAATTGGACGTGATAGCCGCCCATGTTGAAATAGCTCCTGATGAAGTCTACAAAGTTCTTGCTGCCCTCCATGCCGCGGATGGCGTTGGGATGGAACTTCATGTTGAGCTGTACGCTGCGGTACTCGGTCGGATCCAGCTTGACGCCGGACTTAAGCAGAGCAATGGGCCCATTGGTATCGGTACCGGGAGAGGCGGACAGTATGCCGTCGCACAGCGTAACGCCAGACAGGCGACCATCGGGAGTGGCGCCAGTCACACGCCCGTGCGGGCCATGAGCGGAGATAGACAGCGCTGCGGTAAGCCATCTGTAGCCCAAATAGGAGGTTTCCGAAGCGCACACACGGTCGTAATCATGCCACAGATCAACGAATATGTTGTCCACAAAGTCTTCGTCGTTGCCGAACTTAGGAGCCTCAAGAACATCCTTATGGAGCTGCGCATACTTCTCGTGCTTTATGGGATCCATAGACTGGTTGAGCATGGAGAAGTTGCCCTGCGTAGCGCCGACAACATAACCGAAGTTGTTGTCCATGGCTTCCTTAAATTCCGCGAACGTGTAACGCTTGTCCTCCCAAACCAGCTTTTTCAGGGCGGCCAGGCCGTTGGCGACGTTAACGGTACCGGAATCGAGCAGTGTGATCACTTTGTTGTAACGGCACCCGTTGTCATCCTGAGGACGGCCAACCTTGACGCAGTCATGCATCAGTACGGAACCGGCGATCTTGGGATGGACCTCACGCTGAATACCGATAACGTAATTCCAGTAACGCATATAGACCTTCATGAAGTGCTCGCGGACGGCGACGAAGTTTTCCCACACATCCTGATAGCAGGTGATGGGCTTCAGCCCGGAGAACATCTTGATCCCTGTCCTGGGGTCGACACCGTCGTTCAGGGCAAGCTCCAATGTCTTGGCTTCGTTATAGAAAGCGGGATGGTTGATGCCATGCGCCTTGCCGTTGATGCCGATCTCGACACAACCGGCAATTGTGACATCTTGCGCGTCCTCCATGGTGATGCCTTCTTCGGCATGTGCCCACAGCAGATGCTTGACCATCATGTCATAGTTGAACCAAGCGGGGAAACCGTTGCCGGCCTTGGTGCATTCGGCGGCCTTCATAAGCAGGCGATCGGAAGTCTTGGAGCTGACCAGTATGCCTAGCGTGGGCTGCGCGGTGGGGATATTGATGCCAGCCTGAAGTACGAGTTCATCCAGATCGGTATCCCAGCAGGCACCCGTTTTGGGATTGACGCCGCCTACGACCATATGCTGGAAGGAGTTGGAGGATGCCATGGCGGCCCAAGCGGACGGAGTGATATACTCCTCGCTGGAGAACTTGATGCGCATGATCTCCCACAATTCCAATGCTTCTTCTCTCGTGATGCGGCCCGCTTCCAAATCAGCCTTATATAACGGTTGCAGCAATTGGCTCCACTTGCCGGGAGAAAGACCCAGGGAGAGGGAATCGTTCCAAACCATCATGTGGCCGGCCCAAAGAGCCTGCATGCCCTCACGGAAGGTACGGGCGGGCTTGGCAGGGACCCATTCGAGGGTATCGGCCATCTCCAGCAGCTCTTTTTTACGAGCGGGGTCTTTGCACTCGGCAGCTAGGCGGCGGGCTTCCTTCGCGTAGTTCTTGGACCAGTTGATGACGCCCTCGCAAGCGTAGATACAGGCCTGCCAAAAGTACAGCTTTTCGGCGCCTTGCTTTTTGATGGGCTGCTCCTCGGCCAAATGCCGTTTGCACTCTGCAATAACATCCTCTAAGCCGCGCTGTATGACGATGTCGTAAGCGGGCGTCCAGCGGCCATCGCATCCGGAATGCAGGCCGGAGCGGGGGAATAGGCCGACCTCCCACGCGTTTACCAGATCGTTATAGTAGGGGAACATATCCTTCATGATCTTTTTGGATACATCCTCGATGGAACGGGTTTTCCAGTATTCGAGGCATTCCTTCATGGGCGCGATCTCATCGGTGTGAATGCTGAACAACTGACCAAGCTTTGTCCAGCCCTTTTCTACGACATTGTGCGCCTCGTCCTTGGCTTCCACGCTATACAGCTTGGCTTCTTCATCCTCCGCCATGTTCATGAAGTTAATCATAAATTCGGTGGCAAACTGGGGATACATGGTGGCGCCGCGGCTATAGCGGGTCTTGGACATGACGATGACCTCGTCATCCTTGATAACCGGGGTCATGTGCTCAAGCATGTACTTGTACGCCAATCCTCTGCGGATGTAGAGGGGTTCGCCTTCGTGCTTTTTCCAAGCCTCGGTGTAGAGCAAAGGCATCTCGCCGTCAAAGCGGCACTTGCTCTTGAGGAAATTGTCCATCAAACGCGCGGTGCGCTCGGTGGAAGGCTTGCCCTTGACTTCCTTTGGGGTAAACTTATCGGTGCTTTTCTCTGCTCCGGCTTCGGGTGGCCAAGTTACGGTTTTGCCGGTTTCCAGCATCTCAAGGACTCGGGATTTTTCTTTTGGAAATACAGTTGACATGGCAATACCTCCTCGCGTTGTATAGATTGGTTTTATATAGACTGGCTTGAATATGATGCTAGCGTAGGTTATTTTGCGGAATTTTGAAATGATACCAAAGATTGATTTTTTTTGAACACACCCTATGACTAATGCTTTAGCATTAGATACGGGGTGACTTCTAATCCATTGGATTTATTTTGAAAAGGTATTTTTGCACTTTTTCCAGAATTATTATAGAATCATTATAGGGATACAAATCGACATAAATCGGCAGATGTTCCTAGTAGGTGCCGCACGGGCTTTAGGAGGGAATTTGTGGGAAAAACCCCTGAATATTCATCCAATATTTTAGCGAAGCTCCAGCAGTTGCAGGATCTATATTCCAAGCACTACCGACTTTCCGTTTCTCTATATGACGGGGAATGCGCAAGATTTTTGATTCCCTCCAACTACGGCATGCCTCATTGCCGGACATGCGTAAAAGAGGAAACGTTTTGTCAATGCTTCTTCGACCAGTCGTTTCAGCATGTTAAAAAGCAGGCATCCTCCCTGCTTATGACCTGCCCCTTCGGCTTAAGCGCCGCCTTTATTCCTTTGGGGCTATGTCTGGAAACCAATACGGTCCCTCAGCCGTATTATTATCTGCTTGTGGGCAAGGTCAAATTATCCGATAACAATACAGGCGTTTTTTCTGAAGAAGCCCCACAGCTTACTCAGTCCGGAGAAATGACGACGGAGGAATTTCAGGAAATCACGCAGATCGTTGCTTTTAATTTGGAAATGATCTTAAGTCTGATAAAGCTGGGAGGAATCCCCCTGCAGAAAAGAACGGCCATAAAAAAAGAAGATTATGCTAAACTGACACAACGGGAAAAAGAAATTCTGCATTTGGTCAGCATCGGCATGTCCAACCAGGAAATCGCGAACAATTTATTTATCAGCGATCACACGGCCAAGGTTCATATCAGTAATATTCTAAGAAAACTGCAATTAAACAACCGCACAAAGCTGGCGCTCTATGAAATTCAGGCTTTATAGAGGTACCTATTCCATGAGGAATAATATCCGTACGCGAATCAGTTCCATATTTGCCGTGGTAATATTGGTTTCTATTGTTTTGCTGTCCATCATGTTTACCGCTCAACTCAGAACAATTGAAACAAAAAGCGTAACAGATCGCTTGCATGTGGCTATTCAGGCCGCATGGGATGTGTTCGATGCCGATAGTGCCCAAATGGAAGTTCTTTTAAGCCAGACTGCTCTGCGCGAAGAGCTAGATGAGCCGATCCGCGAAAAGAACCGTCAGGTTCTGGACCGGTACCTTCAGGAGCTGCAAGCAAACCATAAAAATATCGATTATTTTGTGATCACCGATATTGATGGCCAAGTACTAAGCAGCACCAATGATCCTTTCGGCAGCCAATGGTTCCTCACCTCTTTGCTCCCAACCCTAACGCAAAAAGGCCAACCAATGCACAGTTTCGAGATCATGCCCGCAAAATATATCGTCTCGGGTAACCCCCAGCTGCGTAAAGACGCCCTGATCACTTATAGCGGGGTGGATCAAAATAACATTGCAGTGCAGGGCGAACTGGAGGATGCCCTCTTCAACATCGTTCTATGCCCTATCCTTGATAATACGCAAAACATCGTAGGCTGCCTTTCCGCGGGTATTTTACTTAACAACAATCAGGAATTGCCTGACACCTATACGGAAAGGGTACCAAATACCTATCTCTCCATCAGCATGAAGGGAATTCGTATAAGTTCCAACATATCTTTAGATTATTTTCATTATCTCAAAGGCACTCTCCAAGAAAAGCAGTTGGTGCAGGTTACGGATGCGGGTAATCGCTACAGCGGGAAAATTACGCTTTTAAGCGGGCCGGCATTGATCGTGGTGGATCCCGTTATCAACCATGCCGGTGCGGTAGTCGGCAATATGGGCGTAGGCGCTCCTCTGAATGCTTTCCCCGAATTTAGCAATCATAACCTGCTGCTTGTATTTGCTACCGGCCTGCTCATTTTTATCTTTTCTCTGTTCCTGGTGGAATTGACATCACGCTCCATCGCCCGGCCCATATATAAGCTACAGGACTTGGCTAAGAGCATCATGTTCAAAGGAGTGCATTTGCATGATGTGGTCTGGCAAGAAAAGAGCGCGCCATTTGAGCTGCAGGAACTGGCCGAGAGCTTCTTAAGCATGGCGCAAAAACTTCAAGACGATAATCTTCATCTTGAAGATAAGGTCAAGGAGCGCACCGAGCAATTGGCAAATACCATTACCGAACTGCAATCCGCCAACAAATATAAATCTCAATTCTTAGCCAACATGAGTCACGAACTGCGAACCCCTTTAAATTCCATCATCGGCTTTTCTCAGCTCCTGCGGGATAAGCTTTTTGGCGATTTAAACGAGAAGCAGGAGGACTTCCTCAAAAACGTCCTTGAAAGTGGAACCCAGCTTTTGGATTTGATCAACGATATTCTTGACATGATCAAACTGGATCAGCATGTAGAGAAATTGGCGCCTGTGCCTATGAATATAAACAAGTCCATTCGTGATATTTGTGCGTTATTTCAGCCTCAAATTCAGGCCAAGGAACTTCATTTTGTGATCGAAACCGAAGAAATCCTGCCTGACCCTTGCTGGGATCCCAAAAAGTTCCGGCAAATTCTTACAAACCTTTTCTCCAACGCAATAAAATTTACTCCCGCCCGCGGAAGTATTACGATTACCGTTCAATCCCAGGATGATATGATCAAAATTATGGTTTCAGACAACGGCATCGGGATCCCCGTGGAAATGCGGGAAAAGGTTTTTCTGGCTTTTGAGCAAGCCGACTCCAGCTATACCAAACTGTACCGGGGTGTTGGCTTGGGCCTTTCCATCTGCAAAAGTCTGGTTGAACTGCACAAGGGCACCATTTGGCTGGAGGAAAATCCCGGTGGTGGTACCGTCGCCTGCTTTTTGCTTCCGATAGAACCATTCAAATAGTTTGGGATCAGTATAAAACGAGGAGGGCATTATCTTGTCGAAAAGAATTCTTGTTCTTGAGGATGATTTGCTGAGCCTAAAGCTGGTAAGGGAAATCCTTATAAAATACGGTTATGAAGTGTTAGAAGCCACAGATGGCTTGCAAGCCATTCATTTGGCGGCGGAAGAAACTCCACACTTAGCTATTATAGATATCATGCTGCCCACGCTAAATGGCTATCAAGTTTGCGAAAAACTACGCAGCATCCCCAGCCTAAAGAGCATGCCTATTATTGTGCTTACCGTTTTAAATGAAGACCAGCACCGAATCCGGGCCATTGAGGCGGGGGCCACCGACTTTCTGATTAAGCCCTTTGATCGTGTAGAGCTTATCACCAAAATCAAAGCGCTATTGACTATTCAGGAAGAGCGTTCCCGGTGTGAAAGCTTTGATGATATTATGTTTTGCCTCGGCACAGCTTTAGGCCACCGCAATCCTGCTGCGAAAACAAAATGCCACCGGGTCGCCTATCTGGCGGAGCAATTGGCAATCCGTCTAGACCTGTCTGTAAGCGATATTGCGGAGATGAAGAAAGGAGTTTATCTCCAGGACATCGGCCAATTAGCCATGAGTACAGACATCGCAGAGGGAAGCTTTACCCAGCAGGAAGAGCGTCATCCCGTCTTGGGCCGCGAAATGTTTGCGCATTTTGATCGACCCATCGTACAAGCGATCATTCTTCATCACCACAGCAATTTGAAATTTGAAAACTATCCCCATGCCCTTCCAGCTAACCACAGGGTGTTGATTGATATTGTCGGCCTCTGCAACCACTTTGATCATATTTATTATGAAAAGGGCATAGGCTCCCTTGCCGAAGCCTTAACTCTCATGGAAAAAGAATGCGGCCAGGGCCTGTGGGTAAAAGACATATTCTGCGAGTTCCAAAGGTTGGTTTCTACAGGCTCGTTGCCCGCACATTCTGTATAACATGATTGTATGGAGATAACGTCCTTTTAATAGCCCCGCCACCATAACGGTGGCGGGGCTTCGTTTTCTTTCAGACCGGGTTTACACCGCAGCCATTCTTTGTAAAGAGGTAGCTATATAGTATTCCGTGCCGGATCTCATCCGTGATTATTTGGGTCAGCATATTGATGTGAACGCGGTTTTGCATTGCATACAATATCTTGCGATATTTCGTAACGGCATTCTGCTCTCCCAGCAACGCTTTGGCCAACCCATCACAAAAGTCTTCCGGGGGTGTAAACTCTTCTCCAGGTATTTCTGGCACAGGATTACCCGTCAACTCCTGATAAAGCTGACGAAACCAGCCATTGTGCGAAATCTCATTTTCTCTAATTCCTGTGATTATTTCTTTATCCTCCTCAGTAGGCGCATTTTGAATCAAAAACGAATAAAACAACCTATCTTCATTTTCACCAGCAACAGCCTGCTGAATGAGCATAAGCGCGCCTTCCAAATTCTGCGGGTATACAAAGATGTTTTCATCTTGCGTAGCCATTGATGTTGGCGCCATGGCCGGCATCGTTGCCTCTTGCTGCCGGGTTTGAGGCAACGAAGGGAACTGCCTGAATATTCCATAAGCCATGGCATCCGCCATTTTTAGCGCTTGGTCCTCTATTTTGTTATATTGGGCAATACTCTCCGCAAATTGCTTAGTAAGAATTTGTGCCGCTTCATGCTCCGTCATATTCAGATGGTCATAAAGCATATTCTGCCAGTCGGACTTCTGCCAATACGGGTTTATTTCGGATAGAAACTGGGCAATCATATCGGCGTTGGCGTACCACTTGTTATGCTGTTCTTCAACAGCACGTGAGTCACCTTTTTTAAAGGCGTTCACCAGTTCAGCTGCAATAAGAAGATGATCCGAAAAAAGGTTTTCGAAACGCTTGGCATTTTCATCACCATATAACTGCCTGAGCACATTCGCAAAATTCCCGGGATTACGCAAAAGTTCTTTTGTAACGGCCTGTAAATCTCCAGAATCAAACGCCGTGCTTAAAATGAATGCTCTTGTCCACATAACATGATCAGTCCAGAGCCTTCGAAGCGTATTTAGTAAATTGACTTGTTCGTTTGTCATTCGTCCATTTACAGGTTGCGCGCTCATGCTTTTTGCCTCCTCCAATTCATCTTGTTATAATATGTAAGGAAAATGCGATACTTGTTATTCCAATAATAAAAAAGACCCGCTTATTTTACAGCACCAGCGTTGATTGCCTGTCAGGGATGTAAATCGGATGCATAGACACAAACCCAAAAATGGGCCGGTTGCTTTATAGAGCTAGCCCTCTGGGGGATTTAATTGGATGTCCTCCAGCGACCCAAACTCGTACCCAAGGTCAGATAAAGAAGTGAGCGCCCGATCAAGAATCTGCACATTTGTACCGGATTGGCAGTGGAGCATCATGATTTCACCTCAAGAATTGCGGTAAGGGCTTTTTCTGCGGAGGGCTGCCGGCTATCCCAATCCCGGTAGCAAAAGGACCAAAATACCGTAGTATATCCCATTCTCTCAGTATAGCTAAGCGATGCTTCCGAGAAAGCCCCATGTGGCGGCCTGAAGTATTTGGGAAGCTGTAGCCCTGTTGCCTCAAAATAAGCTTCCTCTACCCCTTCTAACTCTGCCTTGAATTTCTCATAAGATAACTGGGAAACGTTTACATGTCGGGCAGTATGGTTGCAGACCATTGATCCACTTTCAATGATCCGGCGGATCGTTGCCGGATGATTTTCAATAAAGGGCTTTGTCATGAAGAAAGCGGCCGGGGCTTGATGTTTTTCCAGCACATCAAGTATGGCCAATATATTGTCATTTTCGGGGCAATCATCAAATGTTAAATAAATAATCTTTTCATCGGGTGCACCGGCATATAGTACGTTATACTTTTCATAGAACCTGGCTTTTTCCATAGGATGAGGTTGTTTGTTCTGGGCATGGGGAAGGTAGTACCATCGGAACTCTTGTGAATAGGCCTCTACCGCACCCGGGGCTATCCATTGTACATACACAGTTCTCGCACCTACCAATAAAACTAAAATGAGCAGGATGCTGATTAGCTCAAAAGCAAATCTCAACGTACGCATGAATTTTACCCTGCCTCATATAAAAATAGAGACAAAACCATCTTTAGTATATGTTGGACCTCGGCGCTTTATGGTTTCGGTGCTTTGCTGGAATAAATACAGATTTCATGATAACGGGGGATATGCCAGTGGAAAAAGGACGTATGGTCATAGTAGTCGAAGCCATAATCCTCGCGGTTAGTATGCTCGTGCTGTCCTTAACCGGTGAATGGGCGCCCGCCACTTGGATAAGGCATAGAGGAATTCCAATGAATATGACCCCATTGGTTGTAATAGACGCCGGGCATGGGGGGATGGATGGAGGTGCCCTGGGCGTACGGGGCGTTAAGGAATCTCCGTTGAACCTTGCCGTTGCCAAGCTTGTGGAAAGCGGATTAATCGAGAAGGGTTATCGCGTCATGATGACGCGGAACGATGAAAATGCATTGGGCAAGAGTAAGCGCGCAGATATGCAGATGCGCCGCAAGATTATGCGCGAGGATGACGTATCGGTCATTGTGAGCATTCACATGAACAAATTCCGGGACTCCTCTGTAAAAGGCCCCCGCGTTTTTTATATGGAAGGCTCTAAACAAGGAGAGCTTTTAGCCACCCAAATCGTAACGACATTATGTGCTTCTATTGAATACCCCAGACGGCTAGCCAGCACCGGAAATTACTTTGTGCTCCGGGAAAGCATTGCACCGGCCGTGATTGTGGAATGCGGCTTTCTATCCAATGCTTCGGATGCAAAGAAGTTACAGGATCCCGCGTATCAGCAAAAGTTAGCTGAAGGGATAGTAAATGGCTTGGTCGCGTATTTTGCATGTGATCCGGAAGCCGTGACAAATTAAAAGAATTGATTTGCGGTCTCACAGAAATGCGCGCAACTCGTCATGAATAATCAGCCAAGCAAACTATCTTCCAATTTTTTAATTTGCGTTTTTAAATCACGAATTTGCTTCAGTTTATCTTCCTTTGATTCACAAATTTGAAGCTGTGCAGCAATCGTCAGAATGAGTCCCCCTACGCCAACAATAAAGTTCCCTATTACATTTAATTGATCTGCACTCTTTCCCTTTGAAATTGTAACAGCAAGCAAATTAGACCAAAATGCAAGCTGTTCAGCGCTTTTTGTACATCCTATCGTGCTGAGTGTATCGGCACATTGACTGATGGCTGTTTCCTCCTGCATGGTCTGTCTCCCAATTGCCTTTACTTCTTGCTTCCTGCTTACATCTTATTCATAATTTGAATTTCTGCTACTAAGCTTTGTTTTCAGCTTATCACGCACGCTAATCACGTGAATTTCGGAATTCCATTGCTCTTGAGCCTGTAACCCGCGGGGCTACATAATCATTGCGTCGTTCAATCATAACGGTTCCTGAAAAATTTCCGCTGCGCCCTCAAAAAGCGGGGATCTGGGGGCAGAACCCCCAGATTGTTAATCCCCTTACCTACAACTCCACCACCCGAGTCGCCACAGCCTCAATAAACGCGCGGTCATGCTCCACAAACAGCATGGTGGGATCATATTCTTTCAAGAGATTTTCGATCTGCATGCGGGACAACACGTCGATGTAATTGAGCGGTTCGTCCCACAGGTACAGTTGCGCCTGCTCGCACAGACTACGCGCCAGCAGCACCTTTTTTCTTTGCCCGGCAGAGAAGGCGCGCATATCCTTTTCAAATTGCGCGCGGGGAAAATCGAGCTTTCTTAGAAGCGTCAAAAACAGGCTGACGTCCACACCCGAGGCCTTGGCGTAGGAAATGACGTCGCCAGTTAAAAAGGACGTATCCTGTGGCACATAGGAAACGGTAAGCCCGC
>JAEYSE010000090.1 GCA_023435025.1 Bacillota bacterium | reverse complement strand
CGGATAGGGACCGTTTCGTAATCAATACGCAGAAGGAGAAAGCCCTATGATACAGGCGGTACTGTTTGATTTGGACGGCGTGCTGGTTTCCACCGACGAGCTGCATTTTAAAGCCTGGGAGCGGCTTGCTCATGACCTTTCCATCACCACATTCACGCGTGCTGATAACGCCCGTCAGCGGGGCGTCAGCCGAATGGAGTCTCTTGAAATAGTATTGGAGAAATCCGGTCACAGCTACAGTATGGAAGAAAAACTTGCGTTGGCAGAAAAAAAGAACAGCTATTACGTGGAAATGCTCCAAACGGTGAATGAAACATACATCCTCCCGAAAGCGAAGGATACTATACTGTACCTCAAGGAAATGGGAATACGGGTAGCCGTAGGCTCTGTCAGCAAAAATGCGCTTTTTATCCTAGCGCAAACGGGGCTTTTCCCGCTGTGCGACGCCGTTGCGAGCGGGAAAGATACCACGCGTTCCAAACCTGATCCCGAGGTGTTTTTAGTCGCGGCGCAAAAGCTGAACATCCGCCCTGAATATTGCTTGGTGGTGGAGGATGCCGATGCGGGTATCGAGGCCGGCCATGCGGGCGGTATGCTCACGCTTGCCGTAGGCCCTGCGCAGCTTCACCCGCTTGCGGATTTTCGCGCGCAGTCCCTTGCGGATAAAAGTCTTGACTGGGAACTAATTTTACGGGGTAAGTAGTGCGCACGGAGCTTGGCCTTCCGCTTGCCGTAGACGCAATCAATACGCATTTGAGCAAGAAAAATGATAACGGCAAGGCTCATTAAAACTTGCAGTAGAAATGCAGGAATCACCTAACTTTCCGACTGGACAGATGCAAATATTACACAAAATAAAAATCCCGTAACAATCGTTACGGGACTTTTTAGTTCTGGCTCCCCAGGCAGGGATTGAACCTGCGACACTCCGGTTAACAGCCGGATGCTCTACCGCTGAGCTACTGAGGAACGGTTCGCAAATCATAATACCGCAGCCAGATAGTCTATCGCAACGTCGGCACCTGCGGAATTATGAACGTTATCTCTTTCATACACGTGAAATCTTATAATTGCTTGCGTTTGCTCTTGCGTTTAATTTTTGTGTTTGACGGTAAGCAAAGCCTTGTTATATCATAAAAGTGTTGGAAAGTCAGAAATGCCCGCGCAGTTTTTCTTTGTAAAATCCCTGTGCGGCTTAGGAAAGGGAGCGTATGCAAAAGCCTTCGCGTTTGCCGGATGCACTGGGCGCATATGCGCAAAGGCAGGTGGCGCGTTTTCATATGCCCGGCCATAAGGGAAGGGGCATGGGGGCCTTTATGCGGCCCGAGCTTGCAGGGTGGGACATCACAGAGCTCTCTTTTTCGGACAATCTGCACAGCCCAAATACCATCATCGCGGATGCGCAGGGCGCCTACGCGAAGCGTTATGATGCAAAGCATACGTTCTTCCTGGTAAACGGTGCTACGGCGGGTATCCTCGCCATGCTTCTGTCCCTGCCGGAAGGATCGCGCGTGCTGCTGGGCCGGGATTGCCACCGCTCCGCCATATCCGGCATCGCCCTTGCGGGGCATGAATGCCGCTTTATAAAGCCCGCCTATGAACAAAAGTTTGGACTGTGGGGCTGTGTCACACCGGAGGAACTGGAACGGACGCTCAAAGAAGAACCAGCCGACGCCGTGCTCATAACATCGCCCAATTATTACGGGCTTTGCGCGGATATCCCGGCGCTTTCACGCATTGCACACGCAAATGGGGCGCTTTTCTTTGTGGACGCCGCGCACGGCGCGCATTTCCCGTTTTCGGAGGCGCTGCCGCCCACGCCCGCGGGCCATGCGGACGCGTGGGTCAACAGCGCGCATAAAACCATGAACGCGTTGGGCCAGGCCGCGATGTTGCATGTGGGAGAAAACATGGAGTTATATGCTGTTCGGCAGGCGCTTTCCTTGGTGCAGACGAGTTCGCCCTCCTACCTGTTGCTTGCATCGTTGGACTGGGCGCTCTACACCGCGAGCCAGCCCCGCTGCTGGACGCAGGCGGTCAACGTCTGCCATACGCTACAAAAGAGCATAGACGGGTTATTGGGGCTTTCGACACTGCCGCAGTCCATCGTAGGCTCAGCAGGGATTGCGCATGTCGACCCCACCCGCGTCACAGTGGATGTCAGCCGCCGCGGCATTACGGGATTTACGGCGCAGCGTGCGCTGGAGGAGCGGGACATCTATGTGGAGTTTTCGGATGTCTGCCGTGTAACATGCATCTGTACGCCCGCCGACGACCCCATATGGTATGAGATGCTACTGGACTGCCTGTGCACGCTTCCGTATGGGACCGAACTTCCGCCGCGGACACCCGCGCAGTATCCGGAATTAAAACGGGTTATGCCGGTGCGCGAGGCCGTGCGTGCAAAAAAAGAAACTGTGCCCCTTGCCGCCTGTGCGGGGAGGACGGCCGCCGATACCGTGGGCATATATCCGCCCGGCATCCCACTTTGGACGCCCGGGGAGCGTATTTCGGAGGAAGCCGTGGCATTTTTACAGGATCAGCAGGTATTGGGCGCAGAGCTGTTTGGCGCTCAGGAAAACCACGCAATCGTCGTGCGGTGATAACCGCGCGTCAGATATTTTTTTAGGAGAACATTCAATGGGAAAATTTCAGGCGGTCATATTTGATTTTGACGGCACGCTGGTGGACAGCGGCCCCGGTATCGTACTTACGCTTCAATTGATGTTGCAGGAAATGGGACATGCCCCGCTGTCGGAGGCGGAGCTTCGCACGTGTGTGGGCCCACCCATCCATAAGTTCTTTCCGGAAGTGTTCGGTTTTGAAGGCGAGGGGCTTACCCGCGCGGTTGCGGTCTATCGCAGAATATTTGCGGAAAAGGCCGTTCCCATGCTTCAAGCATACCCGGGTGTAAAGGAAATGCTTGAAGCTGTGAAAAGTGCGGGCATGCGAACGGGCGTCGCTACCTGTAAGCTGCAGCACACCTGCGAGGAGCAGGCGGAGTTGTTGGGCCTGCTGCCGCATCTTGATTTTATCAGTGGCGCGGATCCGGAAAAGAGCCTGTTGGAAAAAGAGGATATACTGCAGGCGCTTCTTGATCGAACAGGCTTCGACCCCGCCCGCTGTGTAATGGTAGGAGACAGATTGTTTGACATGATCGGCGCGCAAAAGGTGAATATGCCTGCCATAGGCGTGCTGTACGGCGTTGGCTCGGAAGAGGAGCTTTCCGCTTACAACCCGCTCTATCTACCCAAAACCGTGGAAGAACTTCAGGCGCTGCTCTTGGGTGAGTAAATCGTTACGATAGGCCCTTTCATGGCTGCAGAGGATGTTGAGGGCTTTGCCCTCAACCACTCGCTTAGGGCCGTAAGAAAGAGGTACCCTGGGTTCTGAAACCGATTCGCAGGATCGGTTTCTGCCCTTCGGGCACCGAACCCGCTTTCCTCCGGAAAGCCCCTAAGAACCGTTTTCGATGAAAGGGATTTCCAAGGGACATGTCCCTTGGGTGGGGCAAAGCCGCTCGCTGCCTGCGGCAGATACAGAGCGGCGTAAGCCCAGTGAGCAAGGAAGTGCAAGGCAGCGGCTTTGCCGCAAAGCAGCACGACCATTGCGAACTGTGGAGGTTTGGGGGTAAAGCCCCTGAAAAAAGGAGCCCATATGTCCAACCAACTGACCGTGCAGCGTTTATACGAGGCCATAAAAAACGGGCGCATCCCGCACGCCATCCTGCTCACAGGGCCGGAGGGCGCGGCATTTGCGGCCTTGGCCCAAAAGGCCGCAGCGGCACACCTTGGGCTTTTGAACGAGGATGGGCTTAGTACCTGCCCGGATTATTATGTCCTTGGCCCCAAGGCCGTGCCCATTGACGCGGTGCGCACGTTGCAGGCGGAGCTCTCGGCCCGCTCAGTTTCCGGCAGGCGCGCCGTGGTATTCTTAGATGCGCACAACATGTCTGAGGTCACGCAGAACGCGCTGTTAAAGACCCTGGAGGAGCCTCCCCAAGGCGCGCTGCTGCTGCTTACGGGCCTTGAAGCGGGGCTGCTGCCCACCATCCGTTCGCGCTGCCTGGCCGTACGCCTGGGCGCCGAGCCGGAGGACGCACTGTCTTCTTCACTAATGCAGACAGGGGTTTCGGAGCATGCGGCCCGCCTCGCCGCAAGACTTTCGGGTGGAGCGAGCGTTCTCTCCTACGACCTCTGTTCCGAAGCGCATCGGGCGTTCATTCCCCATGCGATCAAGATTTTTTATGAGGCCGTCACGGCTCCGCTGCCGCCTTATGCGGTTGCGGCAGAGCTACTCAACATGGCAATAGCCCCCCCGGAAGAAAAGCGCACGCCGACGGAGGAAAAACGCCAGACTTTGCGCTATTGCCTGCGTATTATTGAGGCGCTCGCAGACGATATGCTGCGTGTGAAGCTGGGGATTGCGGCCATAACCTTCGAGGAGGAGGCTCAAAAGCTCCGCCAGACGGCCCAACGCTTTACATTTGGGCAGATTCAGGATATGATTGATTTGATATTGTCGGCACAGGTAAGGTCACTTGCGGCGCATCCCTCCCTGACCATGGATGCGCTCCTGACCGGTCTTGGCGGCGTTTCATACATACAAAAAGAGCGTTCACGTTGAAAAGCGGTTACCTGCGTCCACGTACAAGGGCCAGGTTTATACGGAAAAGGGCGTTTGCATTGAAAGGCTTTGATAGCATATGACAAAACGGGTAATCGGCGTGCGTTTTCGCAAAGCCGGGCGCATGTATTATTTTGATCCGGGAGAGTTTACGATTGCTGAAGGGGACGGCGTGGTGGTGGAAACCTCCCGCGGCGTGGAATACGGTGACGTGGTGCTTTCCCCGCGCGAAGTTCCGGAGGAGCAGATTGTAGCGCCTCTCAAGGAAGTTATGCGCATTGCCACCCAGGAGGATAGAGAGATCCATGAACGCAACCTCCAGCTGGAGCAGGAGGCGTTTTCCATCTGCCAGGAAAAAATCACGCAGCATGCGCTGGATATGAAGCTGGTGGATGTGGAGTATACGTTCAACGCCAGCAAAATCACATTCTTCTTCACGTCCGAAGGGCGTGTGGATTTTCGCGAGCTGGTAAAAGACCTTGCGTTCGTGTTCAAGACCCGCATCGAACTCAGGCAGATCGGCGTTCGGGACGAAGCGAAGATGCTCGGGGGTTTAGGCTCCTGCGGCCTGCCGGTATGCTGCAAGACATTTCTTGCGGATTTTCAGCCGGTTTCCATCAAGATGGCCAAGGAACAGAAGCTGAGCTTGAGCCCCACAAAAATTTCCGGCCTGTGCGGGCGGCTGATGTGTTGCTTGAAATATGAGCAGGACGCCTATGAGAGCATGCGCAAGCTGATGCCCCGCGTAGGGAAGGACGTCATTACGCCCGATGGCCGCGGTGTCGTGTTGGACAATAACGTCATCACTGAAAAAACCAAGGTGCGTATCACCATGCCGGACGGTACGCCGGATATTCGTGAATATCATTTTTCAGTGGTGCGCAAACCCGGCACGCCGGAGGAAGAAGAAGCCGTGCGCCTGGAGCTTGTGGCCCACGCGAAAGCGCGCGAAACGGAAGGGGAAGAGCCCGAAGAAGAGGAATTCCGCTTCGTCACCGGGCAAGGGCCGGAGGCGCCCCGCCCCGCTTTGGAAAAGCCGCAGCAGGAGCAGAGTCCTGCGCAAAGGCAGCAGGATGGGCAGCGCCAGAATTCCAGCAGGAACAAGCCTCGGCGCGAAGATCAACCCCGGCAGGACCGGCCCCGAAATCAGCCCGGGCAGTCCGGGCAGCCCCGTACTCAGGGTGGGCAGCGTCCGCATCAGGACAAATCGGGCCCCCAGCAGCCCAAGCAACCCCGTCCGCAGCAGCAAGCGGAAGGTAATGCGGAAGGCCAGCCGCAAAAGCCCCGTCATAACCACAGGGGCAACCGAAACCGCCGCAGAAAGCATACAAACACACCTCCCGCTGCAGAGGAATGAGCGGCGGTTCTTGCAAATGCAGGAATAGAGGTAATATCTGTAAAGATACCGGCGCGGCCAAACTTTTGGCCGCGCCTTATTCGTTATCTGCATAATAAAAAAAGTATCGGATTCTCGGATGTTTTGGGGCAATGCGCATGCTACCAAACAATCAGGGCGGTATTGAGTTAGTGTCACCAAACGCAACAAATGAAGCCCAGTTTTTTGGTTTTGAACATTGCATTTTGTCGTATGCATGCTACAATAGAACCAAACGAATGTATGGAGGTAACAATCAATGGCATATGTAATCAATGAAGAATGCATCAGCTGCGGCGCTTGCGAAAGCGAATGTGCAGTCAACGCTATTTCCCAGGGCGATACCATTTATGTCATCGACGCTGACACTTGCATCGACTGTGGTGCCTGCGCGAGCGTATGTCCGGTTGGCGCTCCCAACCCCGCGTAAAGAAACAAACAAGCTGATAGAACAAAGACCCGCGTTCCGGTAAGAGCACGGGTCTTTGTTGTTTATGATTTACTAACCCTCGGTGAAACCTATTCACCCGGCAAATAATTCAACAGCGTCGTCTTTACCCAGCCATCCCCGTAATACCCGTAATGGCTTTCTACGGTCTTTGCCTTAAGATCAAACAGGGAAACACAGCCCTCAATGCGGGTTTGCTTTCCATCCCGGCTTTTGGGGTTCTTTTTGTAATAGTCCGGGTATTTGCCGTAGGGAGCCAAAAAGTCCGCGATTCGCCGCGCGTCCTCGTAACTGATGCTGCCCTTTTCCTTTATCGTGGCGCGGATCTCATAATTAAGCGCATCGTAGCGCCATTGGATGTCGTTGACGTTGCTTTTTGTCACCGTCGCCGTCCACGGGTCCATGGCGCAACAGCGCATGTGCGGTGAGAGGAAATGGTTGCCGGTAATATGCACATTCCCGTCTGTCCGCTCCGGCGCAAAATAGAAGCTGGAGGGGCAGTTTTTTTGCTCCGGCGTACGGTTGATAAACCCGTCTGGCTCGAACGCGTCCGGGTAAAGGGCAATGGAGGCGTCCTTTGTCTTTTGATAGTCCTTCCACAGCCCGGGGTTATACGCAAGGTATTCTTTCGGATAGGGCGTATTACACCAGCGCACTGTTCCCCCGTTTTTGAGCGGCGCGCCTGGGTTCGTAGTCAGGAATTTGTAATCCGGTAAAAAAGGGCGAATGTTCGGCGGGGGGTAGCTTAAAACATCCAGCCGGTCGGCGGACATGCCCGCCTCCACCGTGCACGCCAAATCCAGCGTGCCGTCGGAAAGCGGATAGTTCCACGCAACCCCACGCCCCGCGTTTATGATAACGTCCGCCGCAGCATGAATATCCCCGCCGTACAGCACGGCGTCCCGCGCGAGAAGCAGGGAATTCAATGCCACCGCGCCGGGGTTGGAATTTCCTCCGGGAGACATGTTCACACCGATTGCAACGCCGTTCGCGTTCATGGCGCTGATGCTGCCTGCAATACCCGGAGCGGTCACGCTCACGTAGGGGTGCAGTTCGGTAAGTGGCTGCTTTGCGGGTACATGGATCACATGGCAGAGATTGTTCTGGAATACGCCGCCGGATGCAAACATGAAATCCCGCGCAAAGTAATGCCCGCCGTTTGCCGCTTCTCCAAACACGGAAAACGCGTTGCACATCATGGTCAGCCGAATGGCTTCTGCCGCCACCTCTGGGGCCCTCTTCTGGAAGAAATCGCCGGAGTACGCAAGCGCGCATAGTACGTCAAACGCCATGTTCATCACGACGAGGCGTTTTTTTGTTACCTTGGTTTTTCGATTTGCCTTTTTGCACCCGTCCAGCATGCCCGATATTTCGGCGTGGATATGTCCGGGCAGCGAGTCGAACGCGTATTCCGAAAGCTCGTATATCAGCTCCACCAGCAGCTTCTGAATGAGCGGAAAGTGGTTCAGGAACTCCAAATCCAGAAAATCGAATATCACGTTGTCTGTAAACGCTACGGCCATCTCGGCCATTTCCTTTTCCGCAAGCAGGCCCATGAGGTACCCCCGTTCATACGGCGTTCCCTCCACGTAGTAACACCGCTTGCCCCGGCCCGTATCATAGGAGAGGAATTTGCGGTGCGCCGCCATCACGCCAAGCCGCCCCTCATAGGCGAAGACTTTCATAACCTTATAGCCGTCCGCCTCAAACGCGTCATAGAGCCTTGAAATGGTATCTGAGGCGCTTTTTTGTTCCATGCGGTTCCCTCCCAGTCACAATTCCGTATACATACTATGCTTCAACCGGAGAAAACTTGATGAGGCTGGGCAGATTTGGAGAATTCTGATACGCATATGGAAATCTTAATACAATCTTTATTGGGCCCGCAGTATCCTTCATACCGCGTTTATTCCCAGGTAGATATACTCAGAAAAAGGATGACGATATCCCGGCCTTCAATGGCTTACTTTTTATGAGTTGGGGGAAGAAACGCGAATGGAAAGCGCAAAAGGCAAGCGGTTGGATATCGCTGTAACAGAGGTTGGAGGAAGTTGCCCCGTCCGCTGTTCAGGAAGAAAAAACGAAATAGACTACGCGGACAGAGCGCAGAAAAAAGGTGTGTGCGCAACGATATGATGTATAATGGAAATGTAAGGAAAGAACAAAACGAGGTGAACGCAACCATCCACCGTCTGCCCGTGGACGAAGTGTTCTCCGCGTTAGCATCAGATTTAAAAGGTCTCTCGGGCGAAGAAGCCTTAACCCGGCTTTCGGCCTACGGGAAGAATGAGTTGCAGGAAAAGAAGGGTACGCCGCTTATCGTGCGCTTCCTTTCCAATTTCACTCATCTGATGGCGATTTTGCTGTGGATATCCGGTATTGTGGGCTTTATCGCGAAGCTGCCGGAGCTAGGCTTCGCGGTTTGGATGGTGAATATCATCAATGGTGTTTTCAGTTTCTGGCAGGAATTCCGCGCCAGCAAGGCTACGGAGGCCCTTAAAAAGATGCTGCCCGCCTATGCGCGCGTGATTCGCAGCGGTGAAGAACAGCGCATACTTGCCGAAGAGCTTGTCCCCGGTGACGTGCTGCTTTTAAGCGAGGGCGACCGGATTTCCGCAGATGCCCGCCTGGTGGAAGACAACGACTTACGGGTCAACCAGTCCACGCTCACAGGCGAATCGCAACCGGTACACAAAGGACGGGACGCGATACTGCGCACCGACCTTTCCCGTGCGGAGCAACCCAACATCGTGTTTATGGGAACGACGGTGGCGGGCGGTACCGGCAAGGCGGTGGTATTTGCTACCGGCATGCAGACGGAGTTTGGCAAGATCGCCGGACTCACCCAGTCGCTCAAGGAGGAGCAAAGCCCCCTGCAAAAGGAAATGGGCAAGATCACTAAGACCGTTTCCATACTTGCGGTAAGCATTGGCGTAGCGTTCTTCCTGCTCTCCATGTTGCTTGCGGGCACCCATATCGCCGTGGCGTTTGTGTTCGCAATGGGCATGATCGTCGCGTTTATCCCGGAAGGCTTGCTGCCCACAGTCACGCTTTCTCTTGCAATGGGCGTACAGCGCATGGCCAAGCGTCACGCGCTCATCAAACGCCTTTCGGCGGTCGAAACGCTCGGTTGCACCACTGTAATTTGTACGGATAAGACGGGTACGCTCACCCAGAATGAGATGACGGTGAGCAACGTCTGGACCTCAGAACGCGCGTTTGAGGTAAGCGGCGTAGGCTACGATGCAAAAGACGGCGCCGTATTGTATAACGGAACTTTAGTGGACCGGGCGTACCAGCCGGTTAATGAACTCCTTGGCGCTGCGGCGCTTTGCTGCAATGCCCGCCTGGTTCCGCCAAACGGTGAAAGCAGCCGTTTTGAGGTGCTGGGCGACCCGACAGAGGCTGCGCTCATCGTGCTGGCTCAAAAGCAGGGGCTCATACTGGATCAGCTTCGTACGACGTTGCCGCGCCTAAGGGAGCTGCCGTTTGATTCGAGCCGCAAGCGCATGAGCACCATCCATCACACACAGTCGGGCCGTGTTTCCTATTGCAAGGGCGCGCCTAAGGAAGTGATGGAGCTTTGCACCCGCGTCCGTCTCAATGGCGGCATTGCGCCCATGACGGAGGAGATGCGAAAAAGCATCATGGCCGCCAACGACCAGTACGCAAGAAACGGTCTGAGGGTACTAGCCATTTCCACCCGCTCTCTCGAAGGAGTAAAAGACCTGCCCGTCAGCCTGAGCGATTATACGCCCGAGCTAGTTGAGCAGGATATGACGTTCCTGGGCCTTGTCGCCATGGTGGACCCGCCGCGGCCGGAGGTCGCGAAGGCGGTGGAAAAGTGCCACCGGGCGGGCATCCGTATCATTATGATTACGGGCGATTACGGCCTCACGGCGGAAAGCATTGCTCGCCGTATCGGCATTGTGGAAGGGGAGCGCGTGCGCATCGTCACCGGCGTGGAGCTGGAGAAGATGAGCACAGAGGAATTAAAGCAAGCCCTCTCCGGCCAGGTGGTGTTTGCCCGCGTAGCGCCTGAGCAGAAGCTGCAGGTGGTCTCGGCACTTCAGGAGATGGGGCATGTAGTGGCGGTCACCGGAGACGGCGTGAACGACTCCCCCGCGCTCAAGAAGGCGGATATTGGCGTAGCCATGGGGATTACGGGCACAGATGTCGCCAAAGAGGCGGCCGATATGATCCTTACGGACGACAACTTTGCCTCTATCGTAAACGCGGTGGAGGAAGGGCGCGCGGTATACAACAACATCCGCAAGTTTGCGCTGTATATATTCAACAGCAATGTGCCTGAGGCCATACCGGTGGTATTCTACCTGTTCTCGGGCGGGGCCATCCCGCTGCCGCTGACCATCATGCAGGTGCTGGCAATCGACCTTGGTACGGATATGGTGCCGGGCATGGGCTTAGGCGCGGAAGCGCCTGAGGCGGGCATTATGGAAGTACCGCCCCGTTTGCAGAAAGAGCCGTTGCTCACAAAAAAACTGTTTGTGCGCGCATTCTTCTACTACGGCATGGTCGAAGCGGCACTGAGCATGGCGGCATTTTTCTTCCTGTACTGGACGCATGGCTGGCGGTTTGGCATGCCCCTTGCCTCCTCGGGTACCGTTTATGCTGCGGCGACGACCATGACGTTTGCAGCCATCGTGATGGCGCAGGTCGGCATGGTGTTCAATTGCAGGACGGATAAGGCCTCAATTTTCAAGACGGGTTTTACCACCAACCGCCTGATACTCGTCGGTATTGTTGTGGAAGTTGTATTGCTGTTGCTATTAAGTTACGTGCCGTTCCTCAATAACGTGTTCAATACCGCTCCGCTTAGAATAGAGGATTGGGCGTTCCTGGTGTTTATACCGCCATTTGTACTGCTGATGGAAGAAGTTGGCAAGGTCATCCGCCGCAAACAGGCGCAGCATAAAGCTGGGGTAAAAACCGAATGAAGGAGAGAGTGATCAAAATGAAGATCATCGTAGTGGGGTGTGGGCGTATGGGCTCTGGTCTTGCGGTTGCATTGAGCAAGGCCGGGCACAGCGTCACGGTCATCGATTCGGATAAAACCGCCTTTGAACGGCTGGATGCTCCCTTTAAAGGCACCACCATAGAGGGCGTGGGGTTTGATAAAGACATCCTCCAAAAAGCGAACATTGACAAAACCGACGCTGTGGCGGCGTTTACCGCAAGCGATGAATCCAACGCCGTTATCGCCCGTATGGCGCGGGAAATCTACCATGTACCCAAGGTGGTGGCGCGGCTGTATGACCGCCGCAAAGCGGAAATTTACAAGCGGCTGGGCGTACAGACCCTTTCTTCCACCACATGGGGCATCAAGCGGGCGATGGATCTCTTGAGTTACTCCCCGCTCAACACGGTGTATACCCTAGGGCAGGGAGATGTGGAGATTGTGGAAATGGAAGTCCCTGCGCTGCTTGTTGGCCACAAGGTCAATGAGCTTACCGCGTTGAGTGAAATCCATGTAGTCGCCATCGAACGGGAGAACAAGACCATGCTGCCCACAATGGGCGCGGTGTTTGAACGCGGCGATATGCTTTATATCGCTGTGGCAATCGCCTCCAGCGCGCGCTTAAGGCGGCTATTAGGCTACGCCGACGGAAAGGGGATGTGACGTATGAAGGTCATTATTGTTGGCGGCGGCCAGATGGGTGCATATCTCGCGAGCCTGCTTTTGAAGCGGTTGCACCAGGTGAAAGTGATTGAGCAGCGCGAGTCGCGCCACGCGCCGCTTTTGCGGGATCTTCCCGAGGACGTTATACTCATGGGCAACGGGACAGACACAAAAGTTCTTGAGGCCGCGGGAATTAAAGATGCGGATGTTTTGGCGGCTGTGACCGGATCGGATGAAACGAACCTTGTCATCGCCACGCTCGCACGTCTGGAGTATGGCGTAAGGCGAGTGGTGGGCCGGGTGAATAACCCAAAGAACGCGTGGCTGTTTACCCCCATTATGGGCGTAGATGCCGCGCTCAACCAGGCGGACCTCATGGCGCGTCTCGTGGCGGAAGAGCTCTCCATGGGCGATATGATGACGCTCTTAAACCTCCACCAGGGCCAGTACTCCTTGGTGGAAAAGACGGTGTCCAACACCTCTAGGGTGGCCGGACATCCGCTTCGGGATATCAAGCTGCCAACTGAATGCGTGCTGGTGGCGGTGATACGTGGGAATGATCTCATGCTGCCGCGCGGCAATACCGTACTGCTTGCGGGGGACAAGATCATATCGCTTGCGGGTGTTTTGCACCAGCAGGAATTAAGCGCGCTGTTGGGGCCGCAATAAGCATACGGGGGGAACAGGCTTGGGGGAAACGTCGTATAAGGGCGGGCCGGAATGGCCGAACCGGGGTGGCAGGCGCGGGAGGCTAAAGCTGTTCTTTGGCTACGCGCCGGGTTCGGGCAAGACCTACGCAATGCTCGATGATGCGCTGGACCTTTATAAAGGCGGCACGGATGTGCTTGTGGGGTGTATTTCCGCCCACGCGTTTCCGGAAACAGAGGAGCTTTTAAAAGGCTTGCCATGCCTGATCCAGCAGCCCACGGAGCTTGATCTGGACGCGGCATTAAAGCGCAGGCCTGCGCTCATTGTCATAGACGATATCGCCCGTAAAAATCCGGATGGCAGCCGCAACAAAATGCGCTGTCAGGATGTGGAGGAACTGCAGAACGCCGGCATCGATGTATACGCCACCCTTGGCGTGGAGCAGATCGAAAGCCTCAATGAGCTTATTGCGGCGTTGACCGGCCAAACGGCAGAAGAAACAATACCCGACGGCGTATTTGACAACGCCGAACAGGTCACGTTCATCGACATCGACCCGGAGGACCTTATGCGCCGCCTGCAGGCGGATCAAACGCGCGCCCTGCTTGCCGAAGCATATGCTTCCAATACAGATACCCTGCGGCGTTTAAGAGAGATTGCGCTGCACAAGGCTGCGGACCGTGTCAGCCGGGAGAACCTTCAGCAGCAGAAAAAACCTGCCGCCGTCAGCCCGAGGACCAAGTTCCTGGTCTGCATCGGCCCTTCGCCATCTTCCGCATCCTGCATCCGCTGGGCGGTGGGCGTTGCGCAGACAATGCACGCGCCCATTGTAGCATTGTATGTGGAAAAGATCGGCGGCAGGGGGTTGACGGAAGCGCAGAAACAGAGCGTGCGCGAGCATTTGCTATTGGCTGAGCGCATGGGCGCGGAGTGCGTCACATTAAATGGCAGCGCGTTTGCGCCTGTTATTGCGGAATACGCTGCGCTTTCGGGCGTGACGGATATCGTGGTGGGCAAAAGCCGTAACAAGCGCACAGTGAGGAATTTGTTTGAGTTGGATTTTGAGGATCAACTCATCGCTCTTTTGCCGGGCGTTGAAGTGCATATTATACCCAACCGCTCCGTACGGCTGTACCATCCGGGCAGAAGGAAGCTCTTTGGGGAAACCGCGTTTTCGTTTGCCTGGAAGGATGTCGTTAAAACCCTTTTTCTGCTCGCACTTGCAACGCTTATTTCCTACGCGTTGCGGGAAGCCGCGATGTATGAAAGCAATATCGTCGTCTACATTCTCTCCGTCATCATCATATCCCGCGTGACGTCGGGGTATCTTTACGGCGTTGCGGCATCTATTATTAGCGTCTTGCTGTCTGATTTTGTGTTTACCTATCCGTACTATGTGTTTACGCTGTTGAACGGGACATATCCCGTCACGTTTTTGATAATGCTGATTGTCGCTCTCATTACAAGCGCGCTCACGGTACGCATTAAGACACAGGCCAACAAAAGCGTGGAACGTGAATGGCGCACGCAGATTTTATATGAGATCAACAAAAAGCTGCTGGCGACTCAGGGACTTTTGGGCATAGCGGATGTTGCGAACAGCTATGCCGAGAAACTTTTTGAGCGTTCGGTGATATTCTATGCCGAAGAGCCGGATCAAGCCGGAAGCGGCGTGCTGCTCCAATCCAAGCATGAGCCGAAGGCAGAGTTTTTGGATACGGAGAAGGGTCGCGCCGTCGCCCGCTGGGTCTTTTTAAACCATAAATCTGCAGGCAAGGGGACGGATACGTTTGCTGAAGCAGAGGCGTTTTATATGCCGGTCAGCGCCCAGGGGCGCGTGGCGGGCGTAATGGGCGTATCCTGCCAGAAAGGCCCGCTTACACAGGACAACAGGCTTTTGCTGAGTATGATGGCCACTCAGGTTGCCATGGCGCTGGAGCGGCAGCGGCTTTCGGACGAACAGGGGCGGATACTACTGGAATCCGAGAAGGAGAAAATGCGCTCCAACCTGCTGCGTGCCATATCACACGATTTGAGAACCCCGCTCACCGGCATTTCCGGCGCAAGCTCGGCGATATTGGAAAACGGGGACAAGCTTGACAGGACCACGCATGACATGCTGGTGAGCAACATTAGGGACGATGCGCAGTGGCTCATCCGAATGGTGGAAAACTTGCTTTCCGTCACCCGCATCAATGAAGAAGAAACCAGCGTAAAAAAGACCACTGAGGTTGCGGAGGAAGTGGTAGCGGAGGCCGTGCGGCGGTTCCGCAAGCGATACCCCAGGCAGACCATACAGGTTAAGGCGCCGGAGGAACTGCTGCTCGTACCTATGGACGGCACGCTCATCGAACAGGTGCTCATCAACCTGATGGAAAATGCCTTGAAGCATGCCCATACCGAGTCTCCAATCGAGTTGGAAGTCAGCCGGCAAGGCGGCATGGCCGCGTTTGAGGTGCGGGATTACGGCTCCGGCATCGCTCGGGAAGAGCTTTCGCACCTGTTTACCGGGGACGTCCCCATCGCCAGGCGCAGTTCGGACGCAACGCGCGGCATGGGGATCGGCCTTTCTATTTGCATGACGATCGTCAAAGCGCATCAGGGCGTGATGGAGGCGTATAACCTGCCGCGGGGTGGCGCTGCGTTCCGTTTCACATTGCCGCTGGAAAGTGAGGAAATGATTGTTCCCACAACGAAATCTTGAAACATCTTGGCGGTCTATTTGCCGCCATACTGCGTTCAAAAATGCTCGGAATACCTACAGGTATTCCTGCGCTTTTTTCCTTGTGTCGCGATAAATATTCTAGCCAATTTGAATTCACTCTTTCATTGGAGGAGCAGTATCATGTCCGCAGTCGACCTCATATTATTGGGCCTTGTATATGAGCAACCACAGAGCGCATACGACCTGCAAAAGCAGGTAGAATACCGCAACCTTTCCAAATGGGTAAAAATCAGTTCTCCTTCGATTTATAAAAACGTATTGCGGCTGGAAGAAAAGGGCTGCCTCACGAGCCAAGCCATGCGTGAAGGCAAAATGCCGGAAAAGGTGGTCTATTCCATCACCTCGGCAGGAAGGGAACTTTTTTTAAAGCTGATGCGGGAAAAAGCAAGTACCGCGATAAGCGTACTGTTTGATTTTAACGCGGTCATTGCAAACCTGAATAAGCTGCCAAAAGACCAAGCCATCGAGCTTACCCATACAATCCAAACCAATATGGAAACCGGACGCGCCTATATCGCGGGCATGCAGCCGCAGCGGCAGCATGTTCCGTTTGTGGGCCGGGCCATAATGGAGCAGCAAATAGAGGTCTATGGAGCTCTGCTCAGCTGGATGGATTCTTTCCTGAAAGAACTTGAACCATATGGACCTGGAGGAGAAAGCAAGTGACGCAGGAAAAACAGTTGACCGGGCGAAAATGTTACGACCACCTTGGCGGCAAGCTGGGATCTATGCTGTTTGAGTTGTATATAAAAAACGGGTGGATCGCCCTCTTGGAAGGGAAATCCACCGTTTACGCGATTACACCAAAAGGAGAAGAGACATTCAGGCAGATGGGACTCTTCCCATGATATCCGCCATTGTGAAACGAGCCCCCAAACTGACCGCTAAAACTCAGGCTTCAGTGTGCGGGTAAACAGCCCTTCGAGCGCATCCTTCACATCTACGCCTTCATATAGCGCAGCGTACACCGCCGCACAAATGGGCAACTCCACCCCGTATCTTTCGCCAAGCGTCATCAACGCGCATACGGTATATACGCCCTCGGCCAACCCTTCGCATGGTTCACCCGTTACAAATGCCTCCCCATAGCGGCGGTTGTGGCTGTAGGGGGAAAACACGGTCGCTCCGTAATCCCCCAGGTGGCAGAGGCCGTAGGCGGAAAGTTCGCTGCCTCCCATGGCGGCGATCAGCCGTCCGATCTCTCGCGCGCCGCGCGACGTCAAAGCACCCTTGAGCGTGGAAAGGCCCAGTCCGTCCAGTATCCCCGCTGCTATGCCGATTACGTTTTTTGCCGCGGCGCCGATTTCGTTGCCAATAAGATCCTTCCCGTAATAGAACCGGATAAGTTCGCTGGAGAACGCCTCTACCAGTTTCTTTGTAACGGCCTGCTCGCCGCTGTCTATTACCATACAGTTGGGCGTGCCGCCAATAAACTCCTGCACATGCCCGGGTCCAAGCCAAACCGCAACATGGCAGGAGGTATCCATGTGCTCCGTTACGATTTCTGTCAACCGCTTTCCCGTACCGACTTCAACGCCCTTCATGCACAGCACGAACGTCTTATTGGTAAGCCGCAATTCTTTGAGGTCCTCCATCAGCGACCGAAGCCCCTGCGAGCCGATGGAAATGACAAGGGTCTCCGCCTGTACGGCTTCAGGCAGCGAGGTGGTGAGCCGAATGCGCTCGTTAAGCGTCACAAGCTCGTTGCGGCGGCTAAGCAGGAACTGCTGCATGCGGGAAGACTCTCTTCTTCCATATAACGTAACGTCATGACCGATCTTGTCCAGGTACCAGGCGATGAAGGAACCCCATCTTCCGCAGCCAATTACGCCGATCCGCACAATAACTCTTTTCTCCTTTTTCGTTGCAGACTTAAAATGCTATTGAACAGTATAGCAGATTTTTTAGTGAGCGCCAGCATGGACCAGGTAGATGCCGCTTGAAACACTGTATCCATCGGCTTAATTTTCGGGTATTGAATTAACACTTACATAACCTTAATGAAAAACTTCCGTTGTCTTGGTGGGTCAAATTCACAGAAAAATATGCCCTGCCAGGTACCGAGTACAAGCTTGCCGCTGTTTATCACTACGGTCACGCTTGAACCGATTGTACCCGCTTTTAAATGCGCCGCGCTGTTCCCTTCCGAATGGCGGAATTCCGGCCGGTCAGGAAACGCCTTATCCAAACCGAGGAGAAAATCTCGCACCACGTCCGGGTCGGCGTTTTCGTTTATCGTTATCCCCGTGGTAGTGTGCGGGCAGTAAACCACGGCGATGCCGTTGTAAACGCCGCTTTTCAATACTGCTTCCCGGACTTGAGGCGTTATGTTATAAAGGTCTTCGTGGGGAGCGGCAAGTTGGTACTCAAGTAACATTGATTCTGCCGACCTTTCTTACACCGAACACGTAATGCGGCATATCCACGCCACGATAATGGCGGATATCCCGCTTACGCACAAGCATTCCGTTTCGGATTGCCACGTTGATTGACGGAATATTACTATCGCGAATGATTGAGTAAGCCTCATGAAAGCCGAGTTTTTCAAAGGCATATTCTTTACAGGCAATCGCGGCTTCCGTCGCGTATCCATTGCCCCAATAAGCGCGGTTGAATAGATAACCAACTTCTGGCACGCGCTCGCCCCCAACTTCCTGCCATGTGATGCCCGCCTGGCCTATCATCGCGCCGCTATCTTTGAGTATAACCGCCCACAACCCGAAACCGTCCGTTTGATAGCGCGCAAGCTGTTTATTTAGCCATACTTGCGTTTCCTCATCTGTGAACGCACCCTCGTAAGCGTACATTGTCTGTTCGTCTTGCATGATCGCCGCAAGCGCGGGATAGTCCGCCTGTGACAGTTCGCGTAAGGTGAGGCGCTTCGTTTCAAGTATCGTTTTCATTTTCATTTCACCTTGCCTTGCCGTACTCCCCACCGCATGTATTGGCGCTATCGATTATTATCATTATGCTCGATTGGCTCTACTACAGCTTTTCGCTTTCGTTGAGATCACGGCTAAAGTAGCATATCAAAAAATGCATGTCAAGAAATTGTCTCAGCCGATAGTGGGCGTTGCGGCGATCCTTCTGCTTTATCCTGTTCGCGGCAATATTATACGGTACCTCCCCGGGAGCAGAATTTCCTCTTGCAAAACCATGCTTCAAATGGTAGAATACGTTTGTTTGATTTTGACCGGCTACGGTCCTTTACGGCAAGGAGGTGTTTTAGAATGGGTAAGTTTTGTGAAGTGTGCAAGAAGGGCACCATGTCCGGAAACCTTGTCAGCCACTCCAACCGCAAGACCAAGCGCGCGTGGGCGCCCAATGTGCAGCAGGTGCACGTAGTGGTCGGCGGCGCGCCGCGCAAGATGGATGTCTGCACCCGTTGCCTCCGTTCTGGCAAGGTTGTCCGCAGCGTGTAAAAGATAGAAGC
>JAEYSE010000001.1 GCA_023435025.1 Bacillota bacterium | reverse complement strand
GAGAAGCCCCGCACATAACCGTGCTTCGTATACAAGACCAAGGTATCCTCCGGCCCGTCCGCTTGGGTTTTTACAAGGTAAACGCCGTCGTCCCCTTCGCGTAAGCTAAGACCAAAGTCGTTCAGGCGGCTTAAATAAGCATCCATTGAAACGCCCGGAGGCAGGGTAGGAGCGGGAGTTGCGGTGGGTGTCGCTGCGGGCCCGGGGGTAAGTGGAAGCGCATAGGTGCGGGTGTTTTCCTGCAGGCTCACCAGCAGGTAGATGAGCGCGCACAGAAGTAAAACCGCGCCGAACGCGAGCGACTTTTGCAGCGTGGAAGGCTGCTTGTTCTTTTCTGGGGATGATTTGCTGCTCATAAGACATCCGTCCTTGATTTATGTTATGAGAGCGGGAAAATTGTCGTATATATGGTAATACTAGTATAATATACCTAGGCAATTTTTCGCAAGCCTTGTGGGAAAACGAACGGCCGGTTTTGCGAGCGTTTTAAGGGAAGCATATTTATATGGCCCTTCACCAGCAAAAAGTGCTATACTGAGCAGGACAGTTACCAAGGAATGCGCAGAGGGAAGATTTGTATGCAGGCGGAGTGGGAAAAACTAAGGCGCGCCGTAGATTCGGGCAAGCGTATCGTTTTCCTGGGTGGCGCTGGGGTCAGCACCGAAAGCGGTATCCCGGATTTCCGCAGCGAGGATGGCATATTCGCGGCCATCCGACGTTTCGGGCATCCGCCCGAAACGCTGTTGAGCCATGATTTTTTCCTTTCCCATACGGATACGTTCTACCAGTATTACCGCTCCATGCTGCTCTACCCAAACGCCATGCCCAACGCGGCGCATAAAGCGCTGGCTGAGTTGGAGCGGCAGGGGAAGCTTGAAGCGATTATCACGCAGAACATCGACGGCCTGCACCAGCAGGCCGGAAGCGAAAATGTGCTGGAACTGCACGGTTCCGTATGGCGCAACAGCTGTATTGCATGCGGCCAACGATATGGGCTGGAGCATATTATAAACGAAGAGGGCGTACCAAAATGTGGCTGCGGCGGGGTGATAAAGCCCGACGTGGTACTTTACGGAGAAGCGCTGAATGATGCGGTGGTGGACGCTTCCATCCGCAGCATCAAAACCGCCGATCTTATGATCGTGGGCGGAACGTCGCTTACGGTGTATCCCGCAGCATCGTTAACCCAGTATTTTCATGGCAATACGCTCGCGCTTATCAATCTTTCCGGCACGCCGATGGACAGGCAGGCAAATATTGTGGTTCACGCCCGTATTGGAGAGGTGCTCCGGGCGTGCATATAATTTCCGCGCAACGCGGTAAGAGGTATGAAGGAGGTTCAGGAATGAAGGCAGCCGTGTATCTTAACAAGGACCAGATGGCAGTCAAAGAGGTGGAGACACCGCGTGTGGATCAGGACAGCGCACTTGTGCAAGTGGAGTCCTGCGCGGTGTGCGGCTCGGATATCCGCATATTCCACCACGGCAATTCCCGCGTCATCCCGCCGCAGATACTGGGGCATGAGGTCTCTGGAAAAATCGTAGAGGTCGGCAAAAATGTTACGAAGTTCCGCGTAGGTGACCGCGTGGCGATTGGCGCGGATGTGCCCTGCGGGGAATGCGCATTCTGCGAGGCGGGCATAGGCAACAACTGCCAGATCAATTACGCCATGGGGTACCAGTTTGCGGGCGGCTTTGCGGAATATATGTTGCTGAATAAAACGGTTGTCAATCACGGACCCGTGCATAAGCTGCCGGACCATGTCAGCTTCGACGAAGGCGCTTTGGCTGAGCCGCTGGCTTGCGTGCTCAACGCTGTGGAGCTGACCAATATCAGGCTGGGGGATACCGTCGTCATCATCGGCGCTGGGCCGATCGGCTGTATGATCATTCCCGTAGCGTACCGGATGGGGGCCACCAAAGTAATTGTGGTGCAGCGCTCCCGCCCGCGTCTGGAGGCGGCGAAGAAATTCGGCGCAGATGTATACATCTGCTCTTCGGAGGAAGATCCCATTGTCCGTGTGCTGGAAGAAACGGGAGGACTGGGCGCGGACGTCATATTCACGGCTAACCCGTCCCCGCAGTCCCATGCGGATGCGCTTAAGATGGCAAAGAACCGTGCCCGCATCAATCTCTTCGGTGGGCTTCCTGCGGGCAGCATGGTGACGATGGATACCAACATCATTCACTATAAGGAGCTGTTCGTGCTGGGCGCGCACGGTTCCCTCCCGCGGCACCATCAGCTCGCAATCGAGTTGATTGCTTCAGGAAAGATTGATATGAAACCGTTTATCTCGCATCGGTTTGACCTTGACCATATCGCGGATGCGTTTGCAACTGCGGAAGGGCATGCCGGCATGCGCGTTGTCGTAAAGCCGCAAGGGCTTGAGTAATTTCGGCATCCCTATCATTTTTATGGCCCTTCCTTGTGCAGGAAGGGCTTTTTCTTGTTATAGCTCTTTGATGAACTCCGACATTTTTTTTTCGAAGAAGTTGTTGACAATCGTACAATATAGTCATATAGTTAGTTACAAGAGTAGTTAACTAATGTTGCGAGTAAAACTTGGTCCGGTAAAGGAGCAATGATAGGGAAGTGAAACCATGCATTTGAATTTTGACAGCGAAAAGCCCATTTACCTCCAGCTCGCCGAAGGTATAGAGGACGATATCCTCAAGGGCATATTCGGGGAGGAAACGCAGGTGCCGTCCACCACCGAAATTTCGGTGACGATGAAGATTAATCCCGCCACCGCGGGTAAGGGCGTGAACCTGCTGGTTGACGAAGGAATTCTCTATAAAAAACGGGGGGTCGGTATGTTTGTTTCACCCGGCGCACGGCAGAAAATTGCGGATAAGCGCAAGGAGTCCTTTTACGAGAACTTTGTAACAAAGCTTCTGGCGGAAGCGGAGAAGCTCAATATCTCCAAGCAGGAGATCATCGCCATGATCGGGAGGGCAAACCATGAACGCGATTGAGATCAAAAACATTTCAAAGAACTACGGGGAAGTACAGGCGCTTCAGAATGTGTCCGTAACATTCGCGCCCGGAAAAATCTATGGCCTGTTGGGCCGCAATGGCGCGGGGAAGACGACGCTGATCAACCTCATCACCAACAAGCTCTTCCCAACCGAAGGAGAAATTACGGTGGAAGGCCAGAACGTGTTGGAGAACGGCGAAGCCCTGAACAAAATATTTGCCATGACGGAAATAAACCTTATTCCGGAAGGCATGCGGGTGAAAAAAGCCATGGAATGGGCGAAGGAGTTTCATCCGGAGTTCGACACCGCCTACGCGCTGTCCTTGGCGCAAAAGTTTGGGCTGGACGTCAATAAGAAAAACAAGCAGCTTTCTACAGGCTACGGTTCCATTTTTAAGCTGATTCTTACCATGGCTTCGGGCGCACCTATCCTGATATTCGACGAGCCCGTGCTGGGGCTGGATGCGCCGCACAGGGAGCTGTTTTATCAGGAGCTGCTTACACTGTTTGCAAAGCGCTCCTGCACAGTTATACTATCCACGCATTTGATCGACGAAGCCGCGCGGGTGATTGAGCAGGCGGTCATCATCGACGAAGGGAGGCTTGTATTGAACCAGCCGGTGGAGGAACTGTTATCCCGGGCCCATTCTGTCTCAGGCGAAGCTGCGGCGGTGGAGGAATACTGCAAAAACAAGCGCGTCATATTCGAGCAATCCATGGGTAATTTCAAAATGGCAGCCGTGCTGGATTGCGAAAAAGACAATACGCTTGCCCAGTCTTTAAAGTTGGAGTTTGGCAGCATAGAGCTGCAAAAGCTGTTTATCTATCTGACCAACACGGAAGGAGGAGCCTTACAATGAGCAAGGTTTTAAAGGTTTTTAAATATCAGGTCCGTGATTCCCTGGCGGCAGTCGCCATATTCTACCTCGCGCTGGTGGCTGTTGGGGTGTTTTTAAGCATGTGGGACGGCTCTTCTTCCGGGTTTGAGTTTGCTTCGGCAATATTCATATTCGTGGCAGGTCTCAATGCATTCAAATCAAGTTTTCGATTTTTGCAGTTTCTGGGCGTGACGCGAAAGACGTTTTTTGTGGGAAGCCTGATGGCGCTGCTCGCAATCGCGGCAGGTATGACGGTGATCGACATGTTCTTTGGAACGTTGTTTGCGCAAATACACCCGTATACCACGCTGTTTGCACAATCCTACGCGCAGGGAAGTCTGCTGTCGCAGTTTGTCTGGGGATTTGCGCTGCTTACAATGTTTGCGCTCATCGGATTTTTCATCACAGCATTGTATTACCGCTGCAACAAGATATTAAAGATAGTCATCTCCCTTTCGCCGGTGTATATCAGCCTTCTATTAAACGCGATGCCGTATTCCTTGCTGCTGTCGTTATGGAGTGTCGTTGGTTTTTTAAGCGGCCTGCGCCCCGAAGCTGGAGTGTGGAACAATATTCTGGGCATGTTGATTACGGCCCTGATCTCGTCCGGCCTGTGCTTCCTGCTTATCCGCAGAGCGCCTGTGAAGCTATAAGATGCCTGGAACGAAAGATGTGCAAAAAAGCACCCGGCTCAATTGCCGGGTGCTTTTGATTATTGATGTGTTAAAAACTACGGCTTGACCGCCACAGCTTCAATTTCCACCAAAGCCCCGGCAGGCAGTTTGGCGACCTGTACGCAGGAGCGTGCAGGGAACTCTCCGCCGAACTGCTCACCGTATATGGCGTTTACGGTTGCAAAATCGGAAAGGTCCTGCAAAAATACCGTCGCTTTCACGACATCCGTAAATTTGCAGCCCGCGGCCGAAAGGACCTCCTGTAGATTGCGGAATACCTGTTTGGTCTGTTCCTCCACGGTGGCTGCAAGCTTGCCGGTCATCGGGTCAAGGCCGATCTGGCCGGATGTAAATACGAAGCCGTTTGCCGAAATCGCATGGTTATAAGGGCCTAGCGCGGCCGGGGCATGCGGGGCGGAAACGATTGTTTTCATTTGAAAAACTCCCCTTTCTTACGTGACTTTGCTTTTTTAGATGCTAGCATTTTCGTTTTGCCGTGTCAATGATATTCCTAATAGCATGCCTGACTTTGCAGGAAGCGGATGCAGGAATTTCATCATTTTATTGAAAGAAAGGCGTCTTGCTGTTATAATAAACGTATTCGATTTTTTTGTATACTGAGTCTGGAGGAAAAATGAACTTACTCATCAGCAACGACGACGGCGTTTTTTCCGCAGGAATTCGCGCGCTTGCGCAGGAACTAAAAAGCCAATACCACGTTACCATTGTCGCACCGGAGTCGCAAAGGAGCGGCGGCAGCCACGCCATTACCTGCGCGGAGCCGGTGCGCGTTCGTAAGGTCACATTGCCAGGGCTGGAGGATGTCGATGCCTATGCCGTCAATGGAACCCCCGCGGATTGTGTACGCCTGGGCTGCACCAGTCTTGGACTCAGTGTGGACATGGTCGTAACGGGCATCAACCATGGAGGCAACTTGGGCACGGATGTGCTTTATTCCGGCACCGTGGGTGCCGCTATGGAGGGCGCGTTATTGGGCAAGCCCGCGCTTGCAACAAGCTGCAACAACCACTTTCCCAACGATTTGAGTGCAGCCTCGCGCGCGGCGTTGTGGGCGGTGGACTATTTGTTCTCTAACCCCATGCCAAGTGGCATGCTGTTAAACCTCAACGCGCCGGATATTTCTGCGGCAGATATAAAGGGCGTAAAGCTTGCGGGCCTCTGCCTGCAGAAGTATGATTTCGAGCATGCGCAATTTACGGACCCCTCTGGGTTAAAGTATTTCTGGACTCCTTCCGGTAAGTTGACCGAATGCGCCGAAGGAGAGAACAGCGATGAGCGGTGGATCAGGGAAGGGTACATTACTCTTACGCCGATCCACTATGATATTGCCTGCTATGCGTATATGGAAAAGATGGACGTCTCCGGCTTTACCCTTTCCAACCTCGTAAGCGGGCCGAAAGAAAACTGAGCGGGGGTAGAAGTAACGTATGGAACAGAGCGATCTGCTCGCAAGACTGCAAAGCCAGTTCCCCACACTGAGCAAGGGGCAAAAACAAATTGCCTCCTATATCATGGAGAACTATGACCGCGCGGCGTTCATTACCGCTTCGCGCATGGGACGCATGGTAGGGGTGAGCGAGTCTACCGTTGTCCGTTTTGCCTATACCCTGGGGTTTGACGGATACCCCGAGCTGCAGCGCGCATTGCAGGAAATGATCCGAACCAAGCTCACCGCCATGCAGCGCATCCAGCTTACATCCGAAATGGACCAGGCGGATGTGTTGAAGACCGTGCTCAAAGCGGATATGCAAAATATCCGCGCCACCATCGATATGGTGGACAACGAGGTGTTCCAGGGGGCCATGCATGCGCTTTTGAACACCAAACGCGTCTATGTTGTGGGCATGCGCAGCGCTTACCCCATCGCGCAGTTTTTGACCTATTATCTCAACTTTATACTGCCCGATGTTATCACAATCAACGGCGCGTTAAGCGACGCCTGCGAGCAGATGGCCCGCATTAATGAAAACAACGTCTGCGTAGCCATCAGCTTCCCCAGGTACTCTACGCGCACCGTGGAGGCGCTCCAGTACGCAAAGGACAGGGGCGCAACCACCATCGCCATTACGGACAGTCCGGCTTCGCCGCTAATCCCGTATGCGGATTTCGGCCTGACTGCTCGTAGCGACATGGCCTCCTTTGCGGATTCGCTTGTAGCGCCGCTTTCGCTCATCAACGCCATCATCGTTTCGGCGGGACTTGCGCGCAAGGATGAGCTGATGGAGCATTTTGACAGGCTGGAGCGAATCTGGGGCAGCCATCATGTGTATGTCACCAAGCCGCGTTACAACCAGTAAGAGGGCTTGAGATGAACCTGTTACTGATGCGCCACGGGCAAACGGAATGGAACCAAGCGATGCGCACGCAGGGAAGGACGGATATCCCGCTGGATGAAACGGGACGGGCGCAGGCCGTGCTTGCGGCGGAGCGTCTGAAGAACCTGCATTTGAGCGCAATTTATACGAGCCCCCTTTTGCGCGCGCGGCAAACGGCGGAGGCGGTAGCAATCCAGCATGGGCTTAACGTCATTCCACATCCGTTGCTGGTGGAACGCGATTTTGGCATTTGGGAGGGCGAGGAATTTTCAGCCCTGACCAATAAATATCCGGATGGGATCCGGCTCTGGCGGGAGGACCCCGTCGCCTATACGCCTGAAAACGCGGAATCTCTTACGGATGTCCTTGCACGTTGCACCACGTTCTTAAAAGAACTGTGTGCGCGTCACGGGGATGAGGAAAAGGTGCTGGTTGTCTCACATTCCATTCCCCTTCGGCTGATGGTAGCGCACCTGATTGGCCTTCCGCCTGCGCGCCTCCACAGCCTTAGAATGGACAACGCCGCTTATACCGAATTGCTTTTAAGGGAAAAATACAACACATTGCTGGTGCTCAACGATACCGGGCACTTGAATTAAAGGATAACATGCAAGTCGCAATAATTGGCGGCGGGCCCGCTGGCATGATCGCCGCAGCTACAGCCGCACGTAACGGGCATCACGTAACGCTGCTCGAAAAAAACGAAAAGCTCGGAAAAAAGCTTTATATCACAGGTAAAGGCCGCTGCAACGTGACCAACGCGGGCGGGCGCGAAGCGTTTTTTGAGAATATCGTGAGAAACCCGCGCTTTTTGTACAGCGCATGGGGTACCCTGAGCGCGGAAGAACTCTGCGCGTTCATTGAGTCCCTGGGCGTTGCGCTCAAAGTGGAGCGCGGCGGCCGCGTGTTCCCGGAAAGCGATAAATCCAGCGACGTGCTGCGCGCATTGGAACGGCATTTACATGCGCTCCATGTGGACGTTCGTTTGCGTACAAAAGCGCTGGGTATCCATATTTCAGAAGGAAAAGCGGCAGGAATAAAGCTGGAAAGTGGTATACTCCCTGCGGACGCTGTAATCCTCTCCACCGGCGGTGCAAGCTATCCCTTAACGGGTTCCACGGGGGACGGATACCGTTTTGCAGAGGAGTGCGGGCATACCGTAAATGACCCTAAGCCCTCGCTTATTCCGCTTGAAACGGTGGAAGAGTGGCCGCGCACGCTTTCCGGCTTGACGCTTAAGAATGTGACGCTACGGGCTTACAGCGGCCAGAAGCTTATATATGAAGAGCTGGGTGAAATGCTGTTCGCGCACTTTGGCGTAACCGGCCCGCTTGTGCTTTCCGCAAGCGCGGTGTTGGCGGACGCCGCGGCAGGCGCAAGGCTGACGATAGACTTGAAGCCCGGCCTGACCGAAGAACAACTGGATAAGCGCCTCCTTCGGGATATTGAGGCCGCGCAGCAAAAATCTGTAGGCAACGCGCTAAGTGGTCTGCTGCCGCAACGCTTATTGCCCATCGTATTCCACATCAGTGGGATAGCAGAGCAACTTAAAGCAAGCGAGCTGACCCGCGCGCAGCGAAAGGCGCTCGTACAGTCGCTCAAAGCCCTGCCGATTACCATAAAGGGTACGCGCTCCATTCAGGAGGCCATTATCACCCGCGGCGGGGTGTCCACCAAGGAAGTCCAGCCTTCTACGCTTGAATCAAAGCTTGTGCCAGGATTGTATTTTGCTGGCGAACTTTTAGATGTGGACGCTCTGACCGGCGGCTATAACCTTCAGATCGCATGGTCAACGGGCGCGCTCGCTGGTGAGCTCAAAGGATTTTAACTTGAAATCGGAGGATACTATGGCGCTGCACATTGCAATAGATGGCCCTGCGGGCGCAGGAAAAAGCACCATTGCAAAGGCGGTGGCGCAGAGGCTTTCCATTCCGTACTTGGATACAGGGGCAATGTATCGCACGCTTGCGCTGTTCGCGATACAAAGCGGCATCAGTCCGCAGGACAGGCCGGGTGTGGAGGCGATATTACCGGATGCCGATATTCGGATATTCTATCAGGACAACATACAGCATATGCTGCTCAACGGCGAGGATGTAACGGGAAGTATCCGCACGCCGGAGGTCAGTAAGGGCGCTTCGGATATCGCCGTGCATCCGAAGGTCAGGGAAAAGCTGGTGGAACTCCAGCAGCAGGTGGCAAGGCAGGGAGACGTCGTCATGGACGGGCGGGATATCTGTACCGTCGTAATGCCGCACGCGGAACATAAATTCTTTGTCACGGCCACGGCCCGCGAACGCGCTCTGCGCCGCCATAAGGAAATGCTTTCCCGTGGCGAAATACCGCCCTCCATTGAAGAATTGGAACAGATTATACTGGCGCGGGACCATACCGACTCTACGCGTGCGTGCAATCCGCTTAAGAGGACGGAGGACGCCCAGTTAATCGATACCTCTGAGCTTAACATAGAGCAGAGCGTACAGCGCGTGCTGGACGCCATACGAATGAACCGGGATTAAGCGCACCCGCACAGGAGGACGATATGCTCTACGTATTTTTCAAATATTTGCTGATGCCTCTGTTCTGGTTGCTTTACAGGCCACTCGTCATAGGTCATGAGAATCTGTTTATCAGGGGTAAGGCCATATTCGTATCCAACCACATCTCCATGGCGGACCCGATTGTGCTTGCCATGGTATCGCCGCGACTCATTCATTTCATGGCAAAGTCGGAGCTTTTTAAAAACCCCGTGGGCAAACTGCTGTTCCCGCTTATGCTTGCGTTCCCCGTCAACCGCAAACAATCGGACATGGCGTCGTTAAAGAACGCCATTCGGGTGCTGGAAAAAGGCAAGGTGTTTGGTATATTTCCGGAAGGCAAGCGCGCGGTGACCGACGAAATGGACGTATTCGAAAAAGGCGCGGCGTTTTTGGCCATACGCTCAGGGGCTCCGGTCGTGCCCATATACATCCACCGGGATACCTACAAAAAAATGCATCTGCGCATGGCGGTCGGAAAACCCATACTCGTGGGCAGCCTTGTGGCGTCAACGCCCAAGAATAAGCTTATCGATGTGGTGACGGATGAAATCAGCGACGCCATGCGCGTACTGCAGTCCATAGCGGAGGGCTAGGCGATGCAGATACGTTTGGCGCGGCATGCGGGGTTTTGTTTTGGCGTAAAGCGGGCGGTGGAGCACGCGCTTTCGCTTGCGGACCCAAATGAGCCGGTGTATACGCTGGGGGATATCATACACAACGCAGCCGTGGTGGAAGAACTTAAGGGTAAGAACGTCCTGCCTCTCAACGGAGAGGAGTGGAAAAGCTTGCCCATCGGCAGTACGCTCATCGTGCGCTCCCATGGCGCTTCCCCAGAGGTATTTGCGCATTTAAAAGAGCACGGCGTAAATATTGTGGATACCACCTGCCCGTTTGTTAGCCGCATACACGAAATCGCACGGCAGGCTGCGGAAAAAGGGCGCATCGTGTATATCGCGGGCGAGGCGCGCCACCCCGAGGTCGAAGGTATACGCGGCTGGGCGGGGGAGAACGCGGTGGTTCTTGGGGACGCAGCGGCGGCGACGGCACTTGACTCCGTTCATTCTCCCGCAACGCTTGTCGCGCAGACCACGATTGAACGGGACAGATTTATTGGAATACGCGACGCGCTTATGCTGCGCTGCCCAGATTTATATGTGGAGGATACCATTTGTCATACCACCGCTGTGCGGCAAAGAGAGGCGGAGGAATTGAGCCGTGAATGCGATGTAATGATCGTTGTGGGAGGGCGCAACAGCTCCAATACGCAAAAACTTGCAAAGGTATGTCAAAAACACTGCAAACGCACGTTTTCTGTAGAGAATGTGGGGCAACTTTTACTTGAAAAAATCAATTCCAATGATATAATAGGTATTGTTGCAGGCGCATCAACGCCGCAATGGATGATTAGGGAGGTTGTAACAGTAATGAACGAACTGGAAAAAACGACGGTCGAATCCACCGA